>JABMMN010000055.1 GCA_013205535.1 Candidatus Planktophila sp. | reverse complement strand
CATTTCCTCCAATATCGTTGCAAGCGATAGCTTACGGCTGCAATGGACATGTCGTCACAACGAGAGTTACTACGAGCCAGCCCTGCGGCACCAATCCCGCAGTTAGCGGCGCAGATCACGGCCGCTCTGGCCGGGACCGGTCCTGCCCTAAGCGTTGGTACGGTCCGATCTAGGGCGGTCGCCAACAATATTGCTTTGGCCGTTGTCACAAGTGGCAGTACAGGATTAATAAAAGAGGTGGCATTCACGCGTGATGCACTCTTGGCTTCGGCGAATGCATCCAATAGTTTTTTAGGTGCCTCTACCGGAGCGCAATGGTCACTTCTTTTACCTGTGACACATATCGCTGCAGTAAATGTAGTTATTCGATCTCTCGAGTTGGAGACATTACCTTTAGACCTACGTAGCTTTGATGGTGAATATCCCAAGGCGGATTTTACATCGATAGTCCCCACACAGTTATTTCGAGCACTCAATACGGATGAGCGATTACTCCGTCATTTACAAGGTGCTCAAAAGGTGCTGGTGGGGGGCGCTGCTCTTACTCCAGCTCTGCGCACCCAGGCTGAATCCGTTGGTATACGGGTAATTGAAACTTATGGAATGACTGAGACCTGCGGTGGCTGCATCTATGAGGGTCAAGGGCTGAATGGGGTCGAGTTTGCAATCACTGAAAAAGGAGCCATAAAAATCCGTGGTCCGCTGTTGGCCACTGATTACCTCAACTCCCCTGATCTCTTTGCACTCAATGATGGTTGGTTCATCACTAATGACCTTGGAAGAGTTGAAAATGGACGACTACGCGTGACCGGTCGTGCCGATGATGTAATTATCACTGGTGGAGAAAATCTCTCTTTAGTCGCAGTCGAGGCTACGCTCTCAGTCCGTTTTCCAGATCTGGCCTGTGCTGCATTTGCAGTCGATGATCGACAATGGGGACAGGCACTTCATGTGGCAGTCGTTGGCGCGGTAAATGAGACTGAGATTTCACTTTATTTAGAGGCGGCACTCGGTGAGATTGCAAAGCCAAAAGTCATACACATTGTCGATGCACTCCCATTGCTTGGTATCGGCAAAGTAGATCGTGCCGCACTTACCAAGATGGCCGGAGATGAGTAAGTGGATTCTGGGTGCACGTCTGCGCACTTTATCTGCAGCCGTTGCACCAGTTTTAGTTGGATCGGCTCTTACTGGGAGCAGTTTTAACTGGTTTCGCGCCGTTCTTGCCTTACAAGTCGCTCTTTGGCTTCAAATCGGGGTCAACTTTGCCAATGACTACTCAGATGGAGTCAAAGGAGTCGATAACCATCGCATCGGTCCAACGCGTCTGGTGGCAAGTGGATTAGCGAGTGCAGCGAGCGTAAGAGCTGCAGCCCTTATCTGCTTTGTGATTGCATCAATCTCTGGGCTGTGGCTAGCTTTCTTAACCTCACCAATCCTGATCGCAATAGGTGCTATCGCCATCGCAGCGGCGTGGAGTTACACAGGTGGGCGCAGGCCCTACGGGTACAGCGGCTATGGGGAGTTATCTGTCTTTATTTTCTTTGGGTTAGTTGCAACCGTAGGAACCTTCTATGTTCAGACAGAGACTGTGACTGTGATGAGTTTTATAGTGGCAGTACCGATGGGAGCCCTCTCTTGCGCGATTCTCACGATAAACAATCTTCGCGACCTAGTCCAAGATGAGTTAGTTGGTAAGAAAACTCAGGCGGTACAAAGAGGTGATTCCACCGCCCGTCGCACCTTCATCGCCTTTCTCGTCATTGCTCATACCGCCGCAATCGCAACCTTTAAGCCCGCCGCTCTCTTGACACTTCTCACGGTGCCCCTGACTCTCTCCCTTGCTCGCGCGATTATGAGTGGTGTCAGTGGAAAGGCTTTGATTCCACTCTTAGGCAAAACCGGCAAACTCCAACTTAGCTTTTCAATCATCTTTGCATTGGCTTTGGCGATATAATTTCACCATGGCTCGGATAATCCCCCTCATTCTCGTCTTTGGTCTTACTTTTTATGCACTCATTGATTGTGCTCGCGCCGATGAATCACAGATCAAGAATCTTCCAAAGTGGGGCTGGCTCTTATTGATTATTCTCCTAGGACCTCAAGCTGTGGCAATCGGACCGATTGCCTATTTGGTTGCCGGTAGAAATAAGCCCAAGGGTTTGAGAAGGCCTAAACCCCGTATCTTGCCGCCAGATGATGATCCAGATTTCTTGCGAAAAATTTAAAGTCCCGAGTAGGTATGTTTTCCGCTGCCCCAAATATTTACATACACATAGTTAAATAAGAATGTCGAGCCGGCAAATAAACATAGCCATGCCGCCCGTCGTCCCCGCCAACCAACTGTGACTCGAGCGTGTAAGTAAGCTGCATATGCCACCCACGTGATGAAGGCCCAGGTCTCTTTTGGATCCCAACCCCAGTAACGTCCCCAGGCCGCCTCTGCCCAGATAGCACCCGCGATCACTGAAAAGCTCCATAGAGGAAAGACAAGTGCGACCAAGCGGTATGAGAGTTGATCTAGTGCATCAAGAGATGGCAAAGGCTTTGCCCATGCGCTGCGTTCACCCTTTGACTCCATGGAGTCCAAGTACAAATATGCTGCTGCGATTGCATTTGCAAGAAGAAACACTCCACCTGAGATGATCGCTGTTATCACATGGATGATGAGCCATACTGATTTAAGGGCTGGAACAAGCGGTGCACTTGGGACATATAAGACTGTCACTGCCGTACCAAGGGTAAGAAGAATGCCGAAGGAGACTAATAGTCCGAGCCAGCGCAGATTATATTTCTGCAGTGCAGCGAGATAGGCCGCGCAGAAAGCTAATGCACCAGTAATCGAGAACTCATACATATTTCCCCATGGCACACGCCCAGCAGATACACCCCGTGCGATCACACCGGTAAAGAGAAGTAAGAAACCTAGGATCATCATCGCCGTGGCGATGCGCGCAATTTTTTCAGTGGCTTTGTAATCTAAAATCTTACTGGGATTCGTAGCGATCTGAGAGGGAGCCGATCCACCCATAGAGGCAAGCTCTCTCTCAGGAGCCTTCACCGCCCACGCCGTTTCAACTGCATGAGCTAGAAATGAGAGAGTAAAAACGGCTAGCGCCGAATAGATTGAATAGTTGGAGATGTAGGCCCATGTGTTTGACATCTATCTCTCTCCCTTCAAAATTCGCTCAAAGAGCGCCATCTCTTGCTCTAGGCCGGGTGCCCCGTTTTTTGCAAGACCTGCGATCTCTACGTTTTCTCCTACGCGAATCCATACTCTGCGTCTGCGCGTAAACAACGATGCCAACAAGCCTAGAATGGCAATAATAGCGCCGAGCAGAGCAAAGTTCTTTCCAGAATCATCGACGATTTGAAGGTTAACCCACTGTACATAGCCTTCGAAAGTTATTGAGCCTGTGCTGTAGACGTAAGTCTCTCCTGGCTTTAACGCCTTAAGGCCGATCTGTGACATAGATGACGTATCGATTCGATAAACCGATTGTGGAGTGCCATCATCCAAGCCGAGATCCCCACTCCAAACCGATAACAGCAAACGTGGATCAAGGGCCTGAGGAAATGCGCTCACTGCACCATCACTCCCACTTCGCTCGTATGTCGGGAGAAATGATCCAAGAAAACCGACCTGTGGCTGCGCATCTGGTGCTTTAATCGCGCCTATAGATCGAAGGTTTGCATCCTGTGGCAAGAACGGAACTGCGCCTTGCAAGGCGACATCACCATTTGAATCTCTGACCGTGACAACTGGTGAATAACCATTTGCCTGCAGATAAATCTTTGTGCTTGCTATAGCAAGAGGTGAATTCACTTTTATGACATGTTTTTCAACCGTGACCAAATCTCCGCGTTTCAAGCTCACGTTCAGGGTGTAATCCTCAGGAGCACTGGTCAAAAGATTATATTGCGCATCAAACTTATCAACACTAATAATGAACTTCTCTAACTTGCCCTCTTTAAATAGTTTTCCATAGGCAAGGGAGTCATAACTTGTAGGTGTATTCACAAAGCGCTCCCCGACATTGAGAATCGCCTCACCTCGCATACCAAAAAGTGATGAAAATGAGATTCCAAGCAAAACCAAAATCAAGGCAAGGTGGAAAAGAAGGTTTCCAGTCTCGCGTAGAAAGCCCTTCTCTGCAGAGATTGCACCATCTCTCTCCAAGATCCTAAACCGTTTCGCTTTCAACCATCTCTTAGCAGTCTCAATCTCGTTACCTACTGGCACCCATGTCGCATAGAACTCCATTCGATTGAGGTTTTTTGGCGTTGCAGGGGGTAGAGCACGTGCCCCATTGAAGTGCTCGATAGCGCGAGGCAGCACACAGCCAATGAGTGAGATAAAGAGCAGAATATAGATCGCGCTAAACCAGGGTGATCCATAGACATCGAACATGTAGAAGCGATCCAACCAGCGTGAAAGTTCGGGTGAATTCTTATATGAATCGCCAACTGCGATTGGATTCTGGGTTCGCTGGGGAAAAATTGAGCCAGGTATAGATGCAACACCTAAAAGCAGTAGGAGAATCAACGCTGTGCGCATGCTTGTCAACGCCCGCCATGCATAACGCAGCAGACCCACACTGCCGATCTCTGGAATTTGGATGTCTTGGCTCATTTATATGACCGGTATGAAATCTGAGATCATCGAACGCAGTGAGTTCATAATTTGGCCCCATAATCCACTCACCTGGGAGAGACCAATAAGGATGAGAAAAACTCCACCAATCTTTGAGATTAACTCACCACGTTGGATCAGATATTTACGGATCTTCTGCGAGCGATCAAGGAAGAGTCCAGATGCTATGAATGGAAGCCCCAAACCTGCGCAATAGCCCAGTGAGAGGAAGGCTCCACGCAGAGCACTCGACTCTTGAAAGGCCAAAGTCTGCACCGCGGCCAAGGCCGGTCCGATACAGGGTGTCCAACCAATTCCAAATAAAAATCCAAGTAGTGGAGCACCGATCAAACCACCTGTTGTCCTGATCTTCGGCCGAAATGTCGGCATCATTGGAAACTTACCAAGAAAGATAAGACCTAAGAAAATAGTTAGTAGGCCAAGGATTCTGGATATGAGTTTTTCATTTGCTACGAGTTGACCTCCTAAGCCGCCAAAGATCACGCCATACGAGATAAAGACTGTTGAAAAGCCGATGACAAAGAGAAGTGAGCCCAAAAATACTTTGCCACGATGAGCTGAGAATCCAGCGGCAAAGGAGAGGTAGCCCGGGACAAGCGGCAGGACGCAGGGTGAGAGAAATGAGACAAGGCCTGCAATAAATGCCACTGGAAAGGCCGTGATCAAAAAGCCACTCAGGATTTGTTCCACGAAGATCTCTTTCACTCTGAACTCACCCTCTCGATCAACTTAGAGAGTGATGCAACGGTGACCTCACCGAGGATCCGCCCTGCTACCTTGCCATTTTTATCAATAACCGCGGTCGAGGGGATTGCATTCACCGGCAGTGAATCTCTAAAGCCAAGGAGAATCGAGTCATCAATGAGTGTTGGATAAGGAATTGCGAATCTGCGCGCAAAGGCCTCGGCCGCCGGAGGCATATCTCGCGTGAGAATCCCAAGAAATGTTACCTCTGTATATTTTTTAGATAGGGCGATAAGCGTTGGTATCTCAGAGCGACAAGGTGAGCACCATGAGGCCCAAACATTCACAACAGTGACTCGCCCGATTGCATGAGAGTAATTGCTCCCAGTCAGTGTCATCCCACCTAAGGATGGGGCGGCCTTACGATCTGCGGTATCGATAAAGGTAACCGACCCGTCACCAGATATATAACTCTCCTGCGTATTTGCTCCTGACCCACTGGCACATCCAGTCAAAATACTCACAGTGAGTATGAGTGCGACGACGCCATATTTGGATCGCATCTTATTTATTTGGTAGGAGATGACGTGCAGGTTCTGAATAAGAGATACCCGAGATCAATCCCTCATCATCTAAATGAACGCTGGTGACTGAGGCTAATGAACATTCGCGTTTACGTGGATCGTGTAATAGGCGACGGTTTTCGATCACACTGCGCAAAATCCAAATAGGGAGTTGGTGGGAGATACAAATCGCATCTTTGCCGTTAGCGGCATCACGTGCTGCAAAAACTGCGGCTAACATTCTGCTTACCTGTTCCTCATATGGCTCTCCCCATGATGGTCTCCAAGGATTCCATAAGTGAGGCCATGCCGCTGGGTGGCGTAAAACCCCATCACCAACACCAAACGCCTTTCCTTCAAAGATATTTGCAGCCTCTATCAAATTCTCATCAGTTGTAATGGAGAGATTATGCGCAGCGGCAATTGGCGCTGCCGTCTCTTGTGCACGCTGTAGTGGCGATACATGAAGAGCTCCAAGGTCAATCGAGGTAGACCATTCACCTAATGCGCCAGCCATCTCATGACCACGCTTTGATAACGCCCACCCAGGCTGACGCCCGTAGAGAATTTTCTCTGGATTCTCTACTTCGCCGTGACGTATTACATGGACTGTTGAACTCACTCACCAAGCATAAAGCCTGTGCAATACGCCAAGTTCGTTAAGGTAGTGACATGGCACTCACAGCAAAGCGAGCAGCCTTCTTCGATGTCGATAACACGCTCATTCGTGGCTCAACGATCTATTTTCTTGGTCGGGGTATGTATCAACGGGGTTATTTCACGAAAAAGGATATTTCCCGCTTTGTTGTGGCCAATCTGCGATTTCGTCTGACTGGTAAAGAGAATAAGGAGGAGATCGCACGTTTTCAGAAATCTGCGACCGACTTCATTGGTGGACATAGCGTGAGTGATATTGAGGCGATTGCACAGGAGATTTATGATGAGTTCGTATCCCCTGCAATCTGGCAGGGCACAATTGATATCGCTCAAAAACATCTCTCAAACAATGAAGAAGTCTGGCTTGTCACCGCCGCCCCAGAGGACATGGCTATCCTCATCGCTAATCGCTTAGGGTTTACTGGGGCACTTGGAAGTAAGGCTGAAATACAAGATGGTTTCTATACAGGGGTAATGTCGGGTGCACTATTACATGGAAAAGAAAAAGCGGTGGCAGTGCGAAGTTTGGCTCTGCGTTCGGGATTAAATTTAGATGATTGCTATGCATACTCCGATAGCAACAATGATCTGCCGTTGCTGCAATGCGTTGGTCATCCCTCGGCAATCAACCCAGATGCGATTTTGGGCCTTCGCGCTATGGCTGAAGGCTGGCCGATACATGACTTTCGGCGAGCGCGCTTTATTGGCCGCCTCATCTCACCAATAGTTGTTCGCCTTGCCGCCCTTGCAACATGGCTGACTCCACGTGGGAAGCGAGATTGATTACGCAATAGTCAGTAAAGCCCAGTAATGTTAGCAAGTTATGGAAATGCGCTCATTCTCCGACTACTTACGTAGCCTCAATGATGCCGCCCTTTTGGATTTATTCACCGCCCGTCCTGATCTTGTGACACCGGTGCCACCAGATATCGCCTCGCTTGCAGTGCGTGCCTGCTCTACGCCAAGTCTTGCGCGAGCCATTGATTCACTCAACCAATGGCAGTTCCAACTACTTGAAGCTGGTGCAGCTCTAAGTGAGCCGTTCACCCTCAAATCTCTCATCGCAATCACCGATAAAGCGGCCGCTAGTGGGGTTGAATATTTAATCTCTATCGGCCTCATCTATCCATCCGATGACGGCATGCGCCTTCCCTCACAGCTGCGTGATGTCTTGGGAAATGAGCCTGCAGGACTGGGGCCAATCTCGATAGCAAAACTCAAACTCGCTGATTTGGATAGCGCACCGGCTGATGCCAAGAAAGTACTGGAGCGTCTCATCTGGGGACCGCCACGTGGCAGTGTTGGGGATATCAAAAACCCTGGCCCTGGGGTTGCTTGGTTGCTTGAGCGAAAGTTCTTGGTTCCACTCGATCAAAGGACTGTCATTGTTCCACGCGAAGTTGGAATCTATCTACGCGGTGGAAAAATTCACAGAGAAAATCAGATTAAACCTCCAGTTATGACTGGTACCAAGCGAGATGAGCGCCAGATAAATCTTGCAGCGATTGCCAACATCTCAACAGTCCTGCGCTGGGTTGAGGAGTTATTGAATTTTTGGGCAGAAGAGCCTGCCGATGCACTTCGTGCAGGAGGTTTAGGTGTTCGTGATCTTAAAGTGATCGCTAACCATCTTGGTGTTGATGAAGCTTGTACTGCCTTCATCACTGAGCTGGCGTATTTGACCTCTTTAATAAGCATCGATGCCCAGGATCGCATCATGCCAAGCAACAAGTTTGATATCTGGCTCATGCAGACACCAGCCGATCGCTGGCAGGTATTGGCATCGGCTTGGTTGATTACATCACGTGTAAGTGGGCTAGTCGGGCGAGCCGAGGCTAAGAACGTTGCCGCCCTAGGACCAGAGCTCGACCGAGTCAATGCATCACGTGTTCGTGCATTAACGCTCTCAATCCTGCAAGAGAACCCCTGTGTTGCACCCGATACCGCATCTTTTACCGCCCTTATGAACTGGCGAGCACCAGTGCGCCGTAACTCTTCTTTACAAGATGAGCTCTCTGCCTGGAGTTTGCGCGAGGCGGAATGGCTTGGAATTACTGGTCAAGGCGCGATCTCTCAATATGGCGAGAGCTTTCTCATGGGCGCCGATTTAGCTTTCATCAACAGTGATTTGCCCAAGACGGTGGATCACATTCTTATCCAGAGCGATAACACTGCAATTGCCCCAGGACCTCTCGAGCATGAGATCTCACAACAGTTGGCGATAATGGCCGAGATCGAAAGTCGTGGTGGTGCCACTGTCTATCGATTCAGTGAGGCGACTATTCGTCGTGCCTTAGATCACGGTAAGACTGGTGATGAGATCAAGGCCTTCTTAACAAAGACTTCGAAAACCCCGATGCCACAACCTCTTGAGTATCTGATCGCAGATGTGGCCAAGAAACACGGCAAGTTACGGGTAGGAAATACATCATCCTTTATCCGTTGTGAGGACACCTCACTTATCGCACAGATGATGAGTGATAAGAAGTTAGAGGTTCTCACACTTCGCCGTATCGCACCCGAGGTTGTCATCTGTGACCACGATGCTACTGATGCCATGCGTATTTTGCGCGAGTCTGGTTATCTACCCGCTGCTGAATCCTCTAACGGTTTAATACTTAGTGGCACGCGGGCAAATCGTGCACTGACTAAACCACGGCCTCCACGTGTGATAGGCGAGATCGAGGCTCCTAGTGAGGATCTATTGAATAGTGCCATTCGTACTATTCGTACTGGTGAAAAATCCAGTCATAAACAGCTCCATTTGCGACAGCGAGTGAGTGAAGCGCTCGGTGCGCTACCACGTAATACGGCAAATGAAACACTGGATCTGGTGAATAAATTCATCCAAGAGGAGAAATCACTCTCGATTGGATATGCCGATAACAATGGCTCGGTCACTCACCGAATCATCGATCCGATCCGTGTCAGCGCTGGGGCGCTGATTGCCCGCGATCATGCAACTGGTGAAGTTCAATCATTTCGAATTCCCCGCATCACCGGCGTAGCACCGCTATAGACTTATCTCATGTTATCGGCGCTTGAAAAACTCGTGAGGTTAGAGTCACCCACTGATGATCTGGATGCATGTCGCTCAGTCATACAACTTGCTAGCGATATTGCACAGGAGGTCCTTGGTTCACCAGCGCAGATTCGCGATGTGAATGGCCGCCCTGTCTTTTGGTGGGGCGTTGATAAACCCGATGTAGTCATCCTCGCCCATTTGGATACTGTCTGGCCAAAAGGTTCTTTCCAACCCGTCTGGAACATTAAAGAGGGCACCGCAAGTGGCCCAGGCATATTCGATATGAAGGCCGGGTTTATCCAGGCTCTCTTTGCGATGAAGGGCATCGATGGCTCAGTGGCCCTTGTTGCAACTAGCGATGAAGAGACTGGCAGCACAACCAGTAAAGATTTCATCAAAGAGATCTCATCAAAGGCTAAGGCTGTCTTGGTTCTCGAGGCGACATTGAATGGAAAGGTGAAGACTGGACGCAAAGGCACGGCCATGTATCAAGTCAAAATTCATGGCAAGGCATCCCATGCAGGTCTTGATCCACACAAAGGTATCAATGCGACAGTGGAGATGGGGCATGCGATCTTGGCAATCTCTGGCCTTGAAAATATCGATTTAGGTACGACCGTTGTCCCAACAATGCTGCGCTCGGGTAATACGACGAATACTGTCCCAGATTTGGCGATCCTTGATATCGATGTCCGTTCATTCTCTCTCCTAGAGCTCAACCGCGTAGATGCAGCGATTCGAGATCTCAAAGCAGTAAATCCACTTACGCGATATGAGATCACTGGTGGATTCAACCGACCACCACTTGAAACAACATCAACTATGGCTCTCTATGAGCGTGCAGAAAAAGTTGCCAAGGCCTTGGGTATGCCACCTCTGGGTCATGCATCAGTGGGCGGTGCAAGTGATGGAAACTTTGCCGCAGCCGCTGGTGCTCAAGTATTAGATGGCCTTGGTGCAATTGGCGATGGTGCACACGCAGCCCATGAGTGGGTTGATATAACAACTCTGCAGAGCCGTAGTGCGTTTTTGCACGCACTCATCAAGGATATTCTCGATGACTGATGGCCCATTAATCGTCCAAAGCGATAAGACGTTACTGCTTGATATAGATCATCCCCTTTCAACCGAATGCCGTCGGGCGATTGCGCCATTTGCAGAGCTTGAGCGCTCACCCGAGCACATTCACACCTATCGATTAACACCACTTGGCTTATGGAATGCCCGAGCTGCAGGCCACGATGCCGAACAGGTAATCGACACGTTAATTATGTACTCGCGTTATGCAGTCCCACATTCAATCCTGATCGATGTCGCCGAGACGATGTCACGCTATGGACGTCTGCGCTTAGAGGCCGATCCAGTTCATGGGTTGATCCTCGTAACAACTGATACTGCAGTTCTAGAGGAAGTTATTCGTGCGCGCAAAATTGCGCCCTTGCTTGGTGCCCGAATCGATGCCGAGACAATTGCAGTGCTACCAAGTCAACGTGGTGCGATAAAACAATCGCTACTGCGTTTAGGGTGGCCAGCAGAGGATTTCGCTGGATATGTCGATGGTCAGGCGCATCCAATCGAATTAGTCCAAAAGGATTGGAAGATCCGGCCTTACCAAGAGTTAGCCGCTGAGGGCTTCTGGCACGGTGGCTCAGGTGTGGTGGTTCTGCCATGTGGTGCGGGAAAGACCATCGTGGGAGCTGCGGCAATGGCACATGCAAAGGCAACGACTTTAATCCTAGTTACTAACACCATTGCAGCTCGACAGTGGCGTGAAGAGTTATTACAGCGCACGACACTTAATGAGGATGAGATCGGTGAATACTCTGGCGCCAAGAAGGAGATTCGACCCGTAACAATCGCTACATATCAAGTCATGACCAAGAAGAAGAATGGTGTCTATGCGCATTTGGATCTCTTTGATACTCATGACTGGGGTTTGATTATCTACGACGAGGTTCACTTGTTGCCAGCACCCATCTTTCGCTTCACCGCAGATATTCAATCCCGTCGCCGCCTAGGTCTGACTGCAACACTTGTGCGCGAAGATGGAATGGAGGGAGAGGTCTTCTCCCTGATAGGGCCCAAGCGTTACGACGTTCCATGGAAAGAGATCGAATCTCAGGGATATATCGCACCCGCTGAGTGCATAGAAGTCCGTGTCAATTTAACTGAAGGTGAGCGTCTGTTGTATGCAACGGCCGAACCCGAGAACCGTTATCGGGCCTGTTCTACAACCCGGACTAAGAGCAATATTGTCGAAGTCTTAGTTGAAAAGCATTCTGGTGAACAGATCCTTGTAATCGGTCAGTACATCGACCAGTTAGATTCTCTCTCTGAAACACTAGGTGTGCCTCTTATTAAGGGTGATACTCCGATAAAGGAGCGAGAGATACTCTTCAATAAATTCAGATCGGGCGAAATAACCTGTTTAGTTGTCTCTAAAGTTGCGAACTTCTCAATTGATTTGCCCGATGCGACTATCGCTATTCAGGTTTCAGGAGCATTTGGTAGCAGACAAGAAGAGGCGCAACGATTGGGAAGAATCCTTCGACCAAAGTCAGATGGTCGCACTGCAAAGTTTTACTCGGTCATTTCGCGTGACACAATCGATCAAGACTTCGCACAAAATCGTCAACGCTTTCTAGCTGAGCAGGGTTACTCGTATAAAATTATTGACGCTGACGATGTCTTGCAAGGCAAGATCTGAAGCGCTCTGGATCCACTCTCCAAAAATCATGGTGCTCTCCATCGATGTGGATAACGGGAACCTGTTCACCATAGAGTTTTTCTAGATTTGCATCTCTATCGATGTATACCTTTTTGACCGTAAAATCCAATTCGTTCTGCATTGATTCAAGAAGCTCTGTAGCAACCTGGCAGAGATGACAACCATGACGGGTGAAAACAGTAACAATGCAAGTGCTAACCCTGTGCGTTTCCTTTGAAAGTTCGCTCTCTGCACTATCGACCATGGTGAAATCATCTCATCTTGGTAGGGTTTGGGCTTATGCGGAGCCTCCACTTTAACTCTTTCCGGGTCGCCGCCGTTGTCAGCGCCCTTATTGGCTCTCTGATAAGTGCTCCATCTGCGCAGGCCCAATTTCTCAAACACCCAGCCACACAATGGGGACATATTTACGCTGGAACAAATCCAGTAACTACCACTGCTCCTCGACCAAAAAACGCTGTCGGTGATGTCAAATCAAGGTTTGATGTTACCTACAGCAATTTTCCAGACTGGGCAAAGAAAGAGGTACAGGCGGCAGTTGATATCTGGTCTGCAAACTTTGCATCGACTGTGATAGTCAGTATTGATGCATCATGGGGACGTTCAAGTTCGTGGGGGGTTCTTGGTAGTGCACGCCCATCAAATTTCTTCTCTGCATTTCCTGGCGCTCCTGATTCATCACTGTGGTACACCTCAGCTCTTGCAAATGCACTCTCTGGCAAAGATTTAGATAAGGCCAATCCCGATATTGTGATTCAAGTCAACGCTAACGGAGGTTGGAATACTCGCGGCGATGGCCTTCCAACCTCACGTGAATATGATTTACAGTCAGTCTTTCTTCATGAGATAGCCCACGGTATTGGATTTCTCTCTAATGATTCCTACGATAGTTTCTTTTCCATCGCAAGTCTTGATCAGCCAACACCGTATGATGCATATGCACAGACACCCGATGGGCGCCGTCTTGCAGACCTTCCCACTCCCTCCCGCGAACTTGCCACAGCACTTACATCTTCACTTGTCTGGTCTGGACAGTTTGCTACAGCTGCAAATGGTGGTATCAAGCCAAAGCTTTACACACCTGGAAATTATGAACCTGGCTCCTCCGTTAGCCATTTAGATGAGGCCACCTTCTCAAAGTCTGGCCTAGATTCGGTTATGACTCCAAGCTTGGATCCAGGAGAGATCTTTAAGGAGCCTGGACCGCTGCTGCTTGCGATGATCGAAGATATGCGCACCAAGCCCCCAGCCGGTCTTGCGACAGGGTTGGCGCAACCTCCACGTAATGCTCGGGCACTGATAGCCGACTCTTCGGCGCTCATCTCCTTTGATCCACCCGTCAATATCAGGACCGCTGCGATTAGTGAATATATTGTCAAGAATCTACGAACCGGTGCTGAAAAGAGGTCACTCTCGAGTCCAGTTGTGATGAGCGGACTCAAGAATGGAGCCTCATACACATTCACTGTTGTCGCTAAAAATGAACTTGGTATCTCAGATCCTGCTACAACTTCGGTGATGGTTCCTCAAGCAGGCTGGAAGAGCACAGTTCTAGATTCAGGTGGGGATGGAAAATCGGTAGTGAGTGTAGTTTTCAATGGAAAACCCGCCATTGCCTACACCGACACCAAGAGCGGAGATCTGAAGCTAGCGACATTAGATGGAAAGACGTGGAAGAAGATAATAGTTGACGGTGCCGGTGGATCTAGCGGCCGCACAGTTAATGCGATAGGTAATCCAATCTCTCTCTGTGTCAATGGGACTGGTACCAAACAGACTCTACATATTTTCTATACCGATGTGACTGATAAGGATTTACGTTATGCAAGCTATAACGGCAAAGCTTTTACTTATGATGTCATCGATGGTAATGGTCCTGCTATCAACAACTATGAGGATGCCGCTCGTGTGCGCACTTCCAGTGATGTCAGTGTCACAAACGCATGTGTAGCAAATACGAACGAAGTGCAGGTCTTCTATCGTGATGAGAGCCAAGGGATTTTGTTAGGCGCGGTTAAAGCTAAGAGTGGAGCTTGGGTGTACGAGCTTGTGGATGGGGATCGCAAAACTGATGGCCGGTCCACCGGTGATGTCGGCTTTCATCTGCAGGCACTCATCGATGGCACAAAAACATTCGTTCTCTATGACTCAGTTATCAGCCTCAATCAGAAGAAGGAGGTGACGGCCGGAGCCGTTCGCATTGCGACCCGTATCGGCAGTGATGCCACTGCTTGGTCATATCAGACGTTAGATATCTCTAATGAGCAGGCCTCGGTCTTCGGTTATGGGATAGCCCTTGCCAAGGTAAGTGGGGGTGTGATGGCCGCTTGGCTTGCCAGCTCTATCGAATCTCTCCCAAAACCAAATCAAATCCGGTGGGCGATGCTCAATAGCTCGATGGAAATCACATCTATAACAACTGAGAGCTTTGGGACCCCGGGTGCATATCTCTCAATAAATGGGAAAACTATCGTCTTTAACTGTCAAGAGCGCCTTTGTGCCTTAGATACTGGTAAAGCCTCCGCTGGCCAGTCTGCGATCAGCCTTATCCGTAATGGCCAAAACGTTGATCCATCACAGAGCGCCTGGGTAAGTATCAATAAGGTTAGGTTCCTTCTTGCGAGCGTGAATAATAAGTTAGCACTACTAAAACCTTGACTAACCTAAGCCTTAACTAACCTAGTACGAATATTGAAAGTGAATCTGGACTAGAGGTCATACAGATGATACCTAACTCTTTATTGGTTGATAGTCCAATAATGTTACGGACCTCTACAGAGGTGCTAAATGCCTTAGTAATTAATCCTTTTGCATCAAAGGCTAGGAGTATGGGCGCTGGTTTTTGAGGCGCCTTGTTACTTAGCTGTGTGATGGCAGCTGTAGAGAAAAAGAGGGCATAGGTTGAACCTAAGGTGAAGACTGGTCCAGTTGATGAGAAGCGATATGTCCATAATGGAGAATATGCACTGGAAAACTTTGTTACTGCACTTTCAATCTTGGCTCCCGTAATCACATCTCCACCAAGTAAGAGTTTAGGTGAGGCACTACTCCAATTTCTTTGCGCCTTTGGGGCAGAGCTACGAACAACTGATTGAACAGTATTACTCTTTGAAATCTTAATAATTACCCCATCAACTGTGCCTACTGTTTTTTTTCCTCCTAAACTCTCACCACTTGCACCGACGACTGTCAATGTCGCATCATCATGGCGCACCACTGCATCTAAAGTCGTCGAACTTGTGCCTATCAAGAGCGGCTTACTGAACTCACCTGCTGTATTTGCATTAATCACAAAACCTGAGCTTCCCTTTATGGATTGAGTCAGGCCAACCAAGGAGATTCCGTTCTTATCAAGGGCAATCCCTGTAATCAAGACTGGAGCACTCTGTACAGCGCTATAGAGAATCGCTGTAGTTGTCCCTACCGGAATCTTCCATAGGGCCACTGCATCTAACGCAGGGTTGAAGGAGTTAGGGATGTTGACGACACCATCAGGGTTAAGAGGGCTTGAGGTTGGAGTTGGCGCGATCGTAGATCGAAGAAGTGAGGTTGAACCTGCGATCCAGATATTTCCAGCGCTATCAACTGCGCCGGTGGTTGCGATAGATGGTGAGTTTGGCTCAAGTGCGATGCGCCAAAGCTCTTGAGCATTTAAATCTACTGCGCGAACGAACGACCTGTTCATTGCGGTGCCAAAGAGGATTATTGACCTAGCGCTTAGCACAAAGCCCGCAACATCATCTTTACTGCTGATCGTGGCTACAAGCTTTAAGGCCTTGACCTCAATTTTTTGGGGGGCTGCACTCGCAGTTGGGGTTGCAACGAGCACAGATATCAATACCAGTGAAAGAAAGCCCCTCACGCTAATTCCTGCGAGCGATCGCGCTCGGCTTTCATAGCGTTGGCAACTAAATTTG
>JABMMN010000054.1 GCA_013205535.1 Candidatus Planktophila sp. | reverse complement strand
TTCTGGAGAAGCAAAAAGAGGGTAAGAAGCGCATGAAGATGGTGGGCCGTGTCGAGGTTCCACAGGAGGCATTCGTTGCCGCTCTTGCAACTGATGCCGATATCGAAAAGGTGAAAGCTGCACGAAAGCTCTAGCTATGGCGCTCTCGTTCTACGTACACATTCCTTATTGTATAAAGCGATGTGGGTATTGTGATTTCAACACTTACACCCCAAATGAGCTCCAAGATGGCGCAACATTGGAGATTGTCAGCAATGATTACATTGATGCGGTGCTGCGCGAATTAGATGCAGCCCCAAAGGATATGGTGCCTACGATTTTCTTCGGAGGCGGAACACCCTCCTTGTTACCACCCGATGATCTTGGCCGTGTAATCACAGCGATCAAGGCGCGGAATGGATTGACAGAGGATTGTGAAATTACCCTAGAGGCCAATCCTGATTCAGTAACGGCCGAGAAGTTACAACGTTATTTGGAAGTTGGTTTTAATCGCATCTCTTTTGGGATGCAATCATCCAAAGCACATGTCTTGGCAGTGTTAGATCGCACGCATGAGCCAGCTAATGTAAGAAAGTCTGTGGACATGGCACGCGCTGCAGGCTTTAGCAGTATAAGTGTCGATCTGATTTATGGAGCTCCAGGAGAGTCCATAGATGATTGGCGTGAGAGCGTTGTAGAGGCCCTATCGTTAGATGTCGATCACATAAGTGCTTACGCTCTCATTGTTGAGACAGGTACGAAATTAGCTGCACAGATAAAGCGTGGTGATCTATCAATGCCTGACGATGACGTGATGGCCGATATGTATTTACTTATCGATGAACTCTGTGGCACACGTGGTTTTTCTTGGTATGAGTTGTCTAATTGGTCTAAGCCCAGACATGAGTGCCAACACAATATTGCTTATTGGCAGAACAAAAACTGGTGGGGACTTGGTCCGGGAGCGCACTCACACATTGATTCCAAGCGTTTCTGGAACGTAAAGCATCCAACGGCCTATAAGCAAAGGCTCTTTGATGATCAATCACCTATTGCAGATAGTGAGCAACTGAGTGCGAGCCAGATTAAAGATGAGTCGATTCTGCTTGGCATCCGTATGCGTGAGGGAATATCACTTGAACTACTTGGGCCTAGACAGATAGAGCGCCTGGCTGATTATCGAGAGAACGGCTTTGTAGTCTTGGAGCATGAGCGTGCACTCTTGACCCCGACTGGTCGCTTGATTGCTGATCGAATCGTCCGTGAAATAACTATCTAGTATCCTTACGCTCATCATGTCATCTCGCCGTCTAGAAATCCTTCGCGCAATCGTCGATGAGTACGTCACTACCCAAGAGCCAGTTGGCTCGAAATCCATTGCAGATCGGCATGGATTAGGTATCTCACCGGCAACGATTCGCAATGAGATGTCCGTCTTGGAGGATGAGGGCTTGATTACCCAGCCCCACACATCTGCAGGCCGTATTCCTACCGATCTGGGTTATCGCGTCTTCGTTGATAAGTTGGCACAAGTTAAACCATTATCTGGTGCTGAGCGCCGTGCGATTGAAACCTTCCTAGAGGGTGCACTGGATTTAGATGATGTCGTTATGCGTACCGTGCGCTTGTTGGCAGATGTGACAAAACAAGTGGCCGTTGTGCAGTATCCATCGATGGTCAAGTCGCGAGTCCGCCACATCGAACTTGTCGCACTGACCCCTGCACGGTTGATGATGGTGCTCATCACAGATTCTGGTCGTATCGAACAACGTGTTCTTGAGCTGACTCAAGATGTATCTGAGAGTTTTTTGCAGGTTTTGCGTGCGCAATTGAATACGGCGATGATGGGACATCGTCTTCCAGAGGTAGCCGATCGAATCAGTGGGATCTTGGAGAGTTATTCATTACATGAACGACGAGATGTGGCGATTGTCATGTCCTCTGTGATTGAAATGGCTATGGAGCGCCCAGAAGAGAAGATTGTCTTGGCTGGAACAGCCAACCTTGCCAGGTTCCATGAGGACTTCTCTACGACAATGCATCCAGTCCTTGAAGCTCTCGAAGAGCAAGTTGTTTTGCTGCGCCTGCTAGGTGATGCAAGTCAGAGTGTCAAGGTGCGCATTGGAAACGAACAGTCAGAGGCCAATCTACGCACGACATCTTTAATCGCCGTTGGTTATGGCTCAGAGGATATCCCGCTTGGTGCTCTTGGAGTCATCGGGCCTACTCGCATGGACTATGCAGGGTCAATGGCTGCAGTCTCAGCAGTTGCTCGCTATGTTGGTCGATTCATCAGTGAGGGCGCATAAGTGCCGGATCATTATCAAATGCTAGGTGTTTCTCGTGATGCATCGGCCGATGAAATCAAACGCGCCTACCGTAAATTAGCCAGAGAACTCCACCCTGATATCAATCCCGATCCCGAGGTACAGGATAAGTTCAAAGAGATTACTGCCTCGTATGAGACATTGAGTGACCCTAAAAAACGTCAGAGCTACGATATGGGTGGTACTGGCTTTAGCGGAGCAAACTTTGGTGGCGGCTTCAGCGACATCATGGATGCATTCTTTGGTGGCGGTGGATCACGTGGGCCGCGCCCACGCATGCGCGCAGGTCAAGATTCTCTGATTCGCATACAGGTTGATTTACATGAGGCCTGCTTTGGAACAGAGCGCGAAATCAATGTTGAAAGTGCAGTCGTGTGCACCAAGTGCACGGGCAGTGGTTGTTTGGATGGGGCCGAACCATCAGTGTGCAATGTTTGTAAAGGTCGGGGTGAGACTCAGCAAGTTGTTCGCTCAGTTATCGGTCAAGTGATGACATCGCGTCCATGTGGCCCATGCTCTGGTTATGGAAGTGTTATTGCAAATCCATGTCGTGAATGTGCGGGTGAAGGCCGGGTTCGGGCCCGCCAGGAAATCCATGTGAAGGTTCCAGCAGGTGTTGAAACGGGTAATCGCATTCAACTATCAGGTCGTGGTGAGGTCGGTCATGGTGGTGGGCCTGCAGGTGATGTCTATGTTGAAATCGTTGAGTCTCAACATGACTACTTGATTCGAGAGCGAGATACCTTGCACATGTCCCTTGAAGTTGGCATGAGCGCTGCAGCACTTGGCACAACCGTGAGTGTCGAATCTTTGGATGGCCCAGTTGATGTCCACATCAAGGCTGGGACTCAGAGCGGGACGCCGATTGCGATCAGAGGTAAGGGAATGTCACGTCTGCGCCAAGGAGGCCGTGGTGATCTAGTTGTCCATATCGAGGTGACAACACCGACTAAGTTGAACCGTGAAGAAGAGGAGTTAATGAAGAGATTTGCCGAGCTTCGTGGCGATTCGATTGCACATATCAAAGATCATGAGGGAGGCATCTTCTCAAAGATTAAGGGTGCGTTTACAAAGTAATGCTCACTTTATTCTTTGTCGAAGATTTACCCACACAGATGGGTGAGATCTATGAGTTTGATAACGAAGATGCACAGCATGCGATACGCGTTCTTAGAATGGCTGCAGGTGAGGTATTCATGTTGGCCGATGGCACAGGTGCCTGGAGCCAAGTGAAGGCATTTGCAATCAAGAAGAGGTCCATGGAGGTCGAAGTTATGGCGAGTGGGTTTCAAGAGCCACTGGCCACCACGATTACGGTTGTGCAAGCTCTTCCAAAGAGTGATCGCGCTAAAGAGGCTATCGAACTCCTAACCGAAGCTGGGGTGGATCGTATAGTTCCATGGGCGGCATCTCGAAGCATTGGAAAAGTTTCGGAAAAGTTCGTTGCAACTGCCAGGGAGGCAAGCAAGCAATCACGTAGATTGCGGATCCCCGAAGTGACGGATACTGCGACAACCGAGCAGATTTGTGAGGCAATAAAGTTAAGCGATCTCGCTATCGCCTTCCATGAAAGTACTGACATAAAGCTTAGTGACTGCGTCTCATCACACAATGTCTCGCACTTATTGATAATCATTGGGCCAGAGGGTGGAATCACTCCAACTGAGCTCGAAGCATTCAAGGAGGCTGGTGCAAAAGTGGCGCTCATGGGCCGGCCAATCCTGCGCTCAGCACATGCTGGAATCGCTGCGGTCGCTGCTGTGTCAGCCTTACTCAAGGTATGGTGAGAATGTGGCCCTAGATTCGCAGTGTTTGTTCTGTCGAATTATTCTTGGGGAAATCCCAGCCGATATTGTCTTGCGAAATGACAATGTTGTTGCATTCAACGATATCAACCCACAGGCCCCTACTCATGTCCTGCTCGTTCCTACGCTGCACGTCGAAAATGCCGCCGAGCTAGCTCAACTCTCCCCGACAATCACAGCCGAACTCTTCAGTGCAGCGGCCGAGATCGCCACGCAAAGGGGTTTATCGGGCCATAGGACGCTCTTTAACACCGGCGCCGATGCTGGTCAGAGCGTTTTTCACGCCCATTTGCACCTTCTTGGCGGCCGTGCGCTGGCATGGCCACCCGGTTAAAGATAGATTTAGGCATACATGGAGCGCACTCTGATTACAGTACCGATCGCTATTCCAATGGTCGCACTCACTGGTCCACATGATGGCAATCTACGCGTGGTTGAAGCCGCCTTTCCATCAGTCAACATCACAGTTCGTGGGAATGAAATCACCTTACGGGGTCCACATGAGGACTGTGCCAAGTTAGAGAATCTCTTTGCCGAGTTGATGGTTGTCATCCGCTCAGGAAACAATCTGACAATCGATGCCGTTACTCGCTCAATTGCGATGCTCGATCACAAGCCTGCAGATCATCCAGCCGAGGTCTTATCACTAAATATCCTCAGCAACCGTGGTCGTACCATTCGCCCCAAGACCGCAAATCAAAAGCGCTACGTGGATGCAATCGAAGAGCACACGATTACCTTTGGCATCGGACCTGCTGGAACTGGTAAGACATATTTAGCGATGGCGATGGCGATCTCAGCCTTGCAGAATAAGAGAGTTAACCGAATTATTTTGACACGCCCAGCGGTAGAGGCGGGGGAGCATCTAGGTTTCCTTCCAGGTACCTTGAGCGAGAAGATTGATCCCTACCTGCGACCATTATTTGATGCCCTCCACGACATGATCGATATAGATACGGTCCCGCGCCTGATGCAATCTGGTGTGATTGAGGTTGCGCCATTGGCATATATGCGCGGACGCTCCTTAAACGATGCCTTCATAATCTTGGATGAGGCGCAAAACACAACTCCTGAGCAGATGAAGATGTTTCTAACGCGCCTTGGCTTCGGTTCAAAGATGGTTATCACAGGCGATGTCACCCAGATTGATCTGCCCAATGGCCAACACTCTGGCCTGCGGGTCGTTCGCGATATTTTGGGTGATATTGAGGACATCGCCTTCCTAGAACTAACGGCCGAGGATGTCGTGCGCCACCGACTAATCGGTGACATTGTTAAGGCCTACGAGAGCTTTGACGAACAACGCCAGTCTTTGCGTCCGATCCGGCAATAAATGACAATCGAAGTAACAAACACTTCAGGGCAGTTAGTTCCAAGTCAAGAGATAACTTCACTGCTAACTTTTGCGATGAATGAGCTCAAACTCAATCCCGATTGTGATTTAAATCTGGGTTTTATAGATGATCAGTACATGAGTGAGCTTCATGTTAAATGGATGAATGAGTCAGGAAGTACTGATGTACTCTCATTCCCGATGGACATGCCAGAAAAAGAGGGAGATGTTGTCACGCTAGGAGACATCATGATCAGTCCAACTTTCGCAGCGGCTCAGGCAAAGACTGCTGGGCACTCCACTGAGCACGAGATTTATATCCTTGCCACACATGGACTCTTACACATCATTGGTTATGATCACGCCGAACCAAAACAGGAGCGGGTGATGTTTGCTTTGCAGGAGCAGATAGTAGAGAACTGGAAAAAAATATCGTGAGCTCAGTAGCAATTATCAGCATCATCGCTCTCTTGGCATTTGCCGGCTTTCTTGCAGCTAGTGAGTCGGCATTGACATCGATCTCACGTATCGTTGTGGAAGAGTTAGAGGGTAAGCGGGGAGGGGCGTTACTACGCAAATACAGCGCACAACCCGCTCGGTATTTGAATGTTATTTTATTGGTCCGCAAACTCTGCGAGCTCACGGCAACAGTCCTGCTCGCCTCAATACTCTTGCGAAACTATCCATCTGCTCAAGCGATGGCCTTGACTGTCTTGATAATGGTAGTTCTCTCCTATGTTGTCGTGGGAGTTGGGCCTAGGACCTTAGGTAAGCAACAGCCCCACAAATACGCTCGCTACGGAATTATCGTTGCATATGGCCTCACGATTTTGTTGGGCCCTGTTACAAAACTTCTTATCGCCCTTGGTAATGCCATCACACCAGGTAAGGGTTTTCGCTCTGGCCCCTTCACATCGGAGGCTGAACTTCGCGACTTAGTAGATCAAGCCCATGAGCGGGGTTTAGTCGAATCTGATGAGCACGAGATGATCCACTCGGTATTTGAACTTGGGGACACGTTGGTGCGTGAGTTGATGGTGCCCCGGACCGAGATGGTCTGGATTGAAAAAGATAAGTCACTACGTCAGGGCTTATCTCTTGCTCTGCGTTCGGGTTTCTCCCGAATCCCAGTCGTTGGAACTGGCCCCGATAACATCATCGGCATCGTCTATGTGAAGGATTTAGCCAGACGAGCATTGGATCATCATGAGGCCGAGCAAACCGAGATTATTGAAGAGCATATGCGACCTGCCACTTTCGTTCCTGAAATTAAGATGGCCGATGAGTTGTTAAAAGAGATGCAGCGCAATCAAATTCATCTAGCCGTGGTTGTAGATGAGTATGGTGGAACTGCCGGAATTATCACTATCGAGGATATTATCGAGGAGATTGTCGGTGAGATTGAGGATGAGTTTGATGACGGTGAAGATAATTTCATCTGGTTATCAACCGATAGTGCCCGGGCAAATGCATCACTTCATATTGAGGATTTGGCAGATGAGTTAAAGATTGAGATTAATGAATCTGACTTTGAAGATGTCGACACTATTGGAGGCCTGATGGCACAAAAACTTGGGCGTGTTCCAATCGCAGGAAGTACGATCACAATCAGCGGCTGGACTATTACATCGGAGCGTCCATTGGGTCGGCGCCGTCGGATCAGTAGCGTATTGATTGAGCGCCTTGAGATAGCGATTGAAGACCAAGAGTAAGCGATAGAATTGTGAAATGCGTATTGTCAGATTCTCTCCTGGTCCAGATACTGGGCTAGGGAGCGATCCATTATTTGGTCTGTTAGAGGATGATGATTCAATCCATGTCATCACTGGTGACCCCATCTATTCGGGAATCCAAAAAACCGCTGCCATAGTTTCACTCGATCAGGTCCGCCTATTGGCCCCGGTCATCCCGCGCTCTAAGGTCGTTTGTATCGGCAAGAATTACGCTGATCACGCCGCTGAAATGGGTGGAGTTGTTCCCGATGAGCCGATTATCTTTCTCAAGCCCAACACCTCTGTTATTGGTCCGCGCGATGTGATCATTTGGCCTCAGATGTCTGAGCGCATAGATCATGAAACCGAGCTCGCGATAGTGATCGGTCGTATCTGTAAGGATGTGCCCAAAGAGCGTGTCAATGATGTCATCTTTGGATACACGATCGCTAATGATGTGACCGCTCGTGATTTACAGAGCAAAGATGGTCAGTGGACGCGAGCTAAAGGATTCGATACCTTCTGTCCGTTGGGACCATGGATAGATACTGATTTCATTCCAGGTACTCAGAAGATCACCGCTACAGTCAATGGCGAAATCAAGCAGTCGGCACAGTTGAGTGACATGATCTTCAAAGTTCCGGAGATCATTAACTTTGTCACTCAGGTGATGACTCTGCTCCCAGGTGATGTTATTTTAACTGGTACCCCAGCTGGGATCGGGCCGATGGTCGCTGGAGGTAGTGCAACCATGGCAATCGAGGGCCTTGGTGAGCTAACTAATAAAGTGAGTAAGAAATGAGTAGGCCAGTAAAGGTTCGTTTTGCCCCATCACCCACAGGTGATCTTCATGTTGGCAATATTCGCACTGCTTTATTTGATTGGGCCTATGCCCGACATACAGGAGGCACATTCCTCTTTCGTATTGAAGATACCGACACCACACGTGTGACGGATGAGTACATCAAGGCAGCAATTGATACTTTGAAATGGCTTGGACTTGACTGGGATGAGGGTCCAGAGGTTGGTGGCGATAATGGCCCATATTTGCAATCTCAACGCTTCGATATCTATACACATTGGGCTCATACGTTCATTGAACAAAAAGATGCCTATTACTGTTACTGCACACCACAGGAGTTAGAGGCAGTCCGAGAGGCACAGCGAGCGGCCAATCAAGCCCCAGGCTATAACGGACACTGCCGTGAACTGAGCGCTGAGCAAATCGCTGAATATAAAAGGCAGGAGCGTGGGGCAGTTGTCCGTATGCGCATGCCAGAGGGAACTACAACATTTGTCGATTTGATCCGTGGTGAGATGCAATTTGATCATAAGTTTGTACCTGATTTTGTCCTAGCACGCGCCGATGGCTCCCCTTTATATACCTTAGCCGTTGCAGTCGATGATGTTCTGATGAAGGTCACTCATATTCTGCGGGGTGAGGATTTACTCTCCTCTACTCCTCGACAGATCCGCGTCTATCAGGCGATGGGATTGAAAGAGCAGGAGTATCCAGTATTTGCACATCTTCCCTTTGTGATGGGCGCAGATAACGCAAAATTATCCAAGCGCAACGGTGAAGTATCGATTGCTTGGTATCGCGATAAAGGCTTCTTGCCTGAGGCGATATGTAATTACTTGGCATTACTGGGATGGTCACCCGGTGATGATCGCGAGAATGTGACAATGAAAGAGTTATGTGAGCTTTTTACAGTTGAAAAGGTCAATAGTTCACCGGCACGATTTGATATGAAAAAGCTAGAGGCAATCAACGGTGATAAAATCCGTGCTCTTACAATTGAAGATTTCTTATCGTGGGTGCTCCCATTCTTGATCAAAGCAGGCGTTATCAGCGGCACACCAGATGAGATTGAACTCGTCAAGCGTGCTCTTCCTATTATTCAAGAGAGAATCATTATGTTCAGTGAGGTTCCAGCGATGCTGAAGTTCCTTTTCGTACAGGAGTTGACGATCGAATCTGAGAGCCTTCCGAAGATCAAGGATGCCGATGCCAAAGTGATACTTAGGCGAAGCTTGAAAGAGCTTGAACCAATTAGTGAATGGACACACACCACAATCGAGGCGGTACTTCGCACATCACTTATAGATGAAATGGGATTAAAACCACGTGTAGCCTTTGGTGCAGTTCGCATCGCAACAACCGGCGGTGCTGTTTCTCCGCCGCTCTTTGAATCAATGGAATTACTTGGCAAAGAGGCCTCTTTGGCTCGTATCTCGGCGGCGTTAGCGCTGTAATCGATTAGGTTTTCTTACCGCTTGATGTATTGGGGTATGGGGTAATTGGGAGCCCTGCTGATTCTGTTTCAGTAAGTCTAGGTTCGAGTCCTGGTAC
>JABMMN010000053.1 GCA_013205535.1 Candidatus Planktophila sp. | reverse complement strand
CAAGGCACAACGTGTCGATGCTCAATCCGGGCAGATTGATGTCGATGAGGCAGAGGCGGCAGAGACGCTCGAACTTCCGGGTGCAGATCTATCAGGCGAGCAGTTAGCCGTTCGTGTTGTACCCAAGCAGGAAGATGAGTTCACATGTTCGCGCTGCTTCTTAGTGCATCACATTACCCAGCGTGCCAGAGGCGAGGGTGCAAAGGCCGTTTGCAGCGAGTGTAACTAATTCTCTTCTAAAGATTCTACCAATCTGTGCGCATGATTACTTGTGATCAACCAGTAGGGCGTCCGGTCACGGACATCATTGATCTCAATGCGTACTCCAGTAGATGACCAAAATCGTATTCCAAGGAAAGCGGCTGGGTCTGCGTCGCGAGTGCGCAAGACACGCACTTGTTCACCAGATAGAGCGTGTGATGCACCTAAAAATTTCAATGCGATACGAGCCCGGCCTACTCGTAACTCCTGCTCATCTACCTCAATGACCATAGCACTCTTGATTGCAATCACAATCAATAGACCAGTACAGATGATTAAAGATGTGATCGCAGCGTTGTTGCCAAGAGCTGCCCAGATCGAAAGAACGAGGGAGAGAAGGAAGAGATAAATCAGCGTCAATAACCAGATAGGCATTCGAATAACTTCCCGATATCGCATGGGAGTTACGGTATCGGATACTCTTTGGCCATGAGTCGCATCGCAAGTACCACTGCGCCAGAGGGTGCCCTGATTCCAGAGCGCCACCCAAAGGCTCCGGCTGTCGGTTCGAAGATCCCATCTCATTTTGGACACTGTTTTGGCTGCGGTGATCAACACCCAACAGGGCTGCATCTGGTTGCCTATGCTGGCGAAGGAGTTGATATCACTGCCCGTTTCACGGTGACACAGGATCATCAAGGTGCACCTGGATTGGCTCACGGCGGTCTGTTATCACTGGCATTTGATGAGGCGCTCGGGAAATTGATGTGGCTACTACGTTCACCGGCCGTGACCGCTCGCCTTGAAACCGATTTCTTGATGCCCGTGCCAATCGGTTCCACACTGCACATCAGTGCCAAAATAAATGGGCAGGTAAGACGAAAAGTCTTTACAAGTGCAGAGGGCCGACTCAATAGCCCACAAGGCCCTATTGTCGTGCGTGCATCGGCTCTATTCGTCATAGTAACAATGGATCACTTCTTAAATAATGCGCCTCAAGAGTATTTGGCACAACTGGCAAAGACGCCCGAATTATTGGCCTTTGTTGATCCGCAGTTCGAGATTAATCCCTAGAGATGACAGCGGTACAAATCCTCATCACACGAGTGGATTCATCGGTGCCAATGCCCACGTATGCCAAGGGTGGGGATGCAGGAGCTGACATATCGACACGGATCGATTTCACCCTGGCTCCAGGAGAGCGCCAACTTATTCCCACAGGAATCTCTATCGCACTGCCGAATGGATATGTCGCCCTGGTTCATCCACGCTCAGGTTTAGCTCTGCGGGATGGCATTACATTGGTGAATAGTCCTGGAACTATCGATGCAGGTTATCGAGGTGAGATTTCGTGTGTGCTCATCAATCACGACCCCACTCAATCTGTCTCATTCAAAAAAGGTGATCGCATCGCACAGTTGGTAATCCAAAGAGTCGAGCGGGCAGAGTTCATCGAACTTTCCGAGCTTCCTGGCTCAGTACGTAGCCAGGGTGGATTTGGATCGACGGGGCAGACATGAGCGATCACAATCAAGATCGTGACAAGGTAATAGGAGCCCTCGGCGGGAAAAAGGGGCTCATTGATTCAGGTCTACCTGCTGTGGTCTTCCTTGTTATCTTCAATGTAAAGAATGACTTGAAGATGGCGCTCACCGGGGCAATCATCCTCTCAATCCTGCTAGCAATCATTCGCCTTATAAAAAAAGATACGGTTCAACATGCTATCTCAGGTTTGATTGGTGTATTAATCTGTGCATACTTTGCCAACAAGAGCGGTAACGCCTCTGATTTTTATATTCCAAAACTTTTGACAAACCTGGCATATGGCAGCGCATATCTAATCGCTAATTTGATTGGTTGGCCTCTTCTAGGTGTCGTTCTTGGTCCACTCCTGGGCGAAAATTTCGAGTGGCGAAAGAATCCAGCCCGAAAGCGGGTATATATCCGTGCTAGTTGGATTTGGGTTGCTATGTTCTTTCTGCGTATCGCAGTGCAGTACCCAATTTATCTCTCGGGAAATGTCAATCTACTGGGAACGGTCAATCTAGCCATGGGATATCCCCTCTTTTTTGCTACCGCATATCTCTCGTGGAGGATTATCAAAACAGCTCCACCAATCCAAAGATCGATTGATTAAGCTATAAAGCAGGCTTTAATCTTCTCCTCAGCCGCCGTTGATGCAACAAACAAAAGCTCATCACCTGCGGCAAAGACATCGTGAGCCTTTGCGGTTATGACACGACCATCACGCACAATCGCAGCAAGTGTCGCCCCATCTGGAAGTTGAATCTCCTCGACAGTTTTTCCAATACAGGAGGAGCCATCGGGAAGGGTGAGTTCGACGAGATTGGCCTGGCCTTTTTTGAATGAGAACAAGCGAACTACATCACCAACACTTACCGCCTCTTCAACGAGGGCAGAGATGATACGAGGTGTGGAGACTGCAACATCAACTCCCCAAGATGAGTCAAATAACCACTCATTCTTCGGGTGATTGATGCGGGCAACTACACGGGGCACTCCATATTCGGTCTTACCAAGCAGAGATGTCACAAGATTGGCCTTGTCATCTCCTGTTGCCGCCACTAACACCTGACAAGTATCAAGATGGGCTTTGTCTAGAGATGTGATCTCGCAGGCATCGGCCATCAACCACTCTGCATCTGGAACGCTCTCTAGCTTGATCGCTTTGGGATCTTTATCAATGAGGAGAACTTGATGTCCGTTATCTAAGAGTTCACGGGCAATGGCGCGACCAACGTTTCCAGCTCCGGCGATGGCGATTCTCATGAGCGCTCACCTTCGGGTGACTGGGCAAGTATGGCTTCAACTCGGGTCGTGTCCGCTTCGGCGACCATCACATGAATCAAATCACCTTCCTGCAAAACCGTATGCTCATCGGGGATGATTCCAACACCTAGGCGTGTGACGAATGCGACGCGTGCAGGTGTGAGTTCATCGATTAGCAAGATCGCTCGCCCATACCAACCACTGTGAGGATGCATTTCACAGAGGCAGACCTCCCCACTGGCATCGCGCCACTCTGATCGCGATCCCTCAGGTATCAAGTTGCGCAGAATCTGATCGGTCGTCCAGAGCACTGTGGCAACGGTTGGGATACCTAGGCGTTGATAGATCTCGGCTCGACCTGGGTCATATATTCGTGCAACGACTTTCTCTACGGCGAACATTTCACGTGCAACGCGAGCAGCCAAGATATTTGAATTATCACCATTACTGACAGCGGCAAATGCATCTGCACGTTCGATTCCCGCCTCGCGCAAAATGTCGCGATCAAAACCGACCCCAGTAACTGTGACCCCTTTGAAATCTGGACCCAGGCGACGAAAGGCCTCACGTGCTTGGTCGATTATTGCAACGCTATGTCCAGCGGCCTCGAGTTCGGCAGCTAATGAAGAACCGACTCGACCGCAACCCATGATGACTACGTGCATATGTCTTAACTTACACCCATAGGCTTATATCCATGGAATCCACCAATAACGCGCGCTGGAGGATTGGCGATAGTTTCGAGGCCGAGATTGAGAAAGTTGCCCATGGTGGTCACTTCATCGTCCGTCATGAAGGTGCAGTTTTTTTCGTTCGCCATGCAATTCCAGGTGAGCGTGCTCGTGTAGTCGTTAGCGCGACGGGATCTTCTTTTAATCGCGCAGATGTTGTTGAGGTATTAGAGCCATCCCCAGATCGTGTGCAGTCTCCCTGTAAATTTTCCCATCCCGCTGGCTGCGGAGGCTGCGATTTTCAGCATATCTCAATGAATCGCCAGCGCCAGTTGAAATCCGATGTCATTACCGAACAGTTTGCTCGCATCGCAAAAATTGATGTGCACATCGAGGTTGAAGAGGTGAGCGCGCCTCTTCATTGGCGTACGCGATCGATAGCAACGACAGATGGTCTGGGCCAACTCGGTTTTTATGGTAACCGTAGCCACTGCGTTATCCCCGTGGATGATTGCCTCATTATGCTTAAAGAGATGAATATGCCCGAACTTGCCTCGCGTACTTGGAGCGCCGATGTTCGTATTGAGATTGCAACGTCAAATACGAATGAGAGAAATATCGCCCTTGCTCCAGTTCGCGGTGAGGGAAAGGCTCGTCTGACAGAGGGTGGACAGATTCTGCATGAAAAAGCGGGGGAGAAGACTTTAGATGTGAGTCAGGGCTCCTTTTGGCAAAGTAATACACATGCTCCTGCGATTTTAACGAGTGCAGTTCTAGATTTTGCTCAACTACGAAGTGGGGATCAAGTCCTTGATTTGTATGGAGGAGTAGGACTTTTCACCTCAGTTATAGTCGACATTATCGGGACAAGTGGGCGAGTGGATTTGATTGAAGCGAGTAAAAGTGCGACTGCTGATGCAATTCGAAACTTTGCAAACAATCCGAACGTCAAGATCATCAGCGGTGATGTCGCTCAACATTTGCCTCGTATCACCAGCGCCGATGTTGTCATCCTAGATCCTCCACGTGAAGGAGCGGGTAAGGCCGTGATTAGTGAGATTCTACGTTTGAAGCCGCGAACGGTCGTCTATGTTGCATGTGATCCAGCCGCACTCGCACGTGATACTGGTTACTTTTTGGAGAAGAGCTACTCGCTCACTGCTCTTCGTGGTTTTGATCTATTTCCGATGACCCATCACATTGAATGTGTTGCACAGTTCTCACCCACCAATGTAATATTGGGGTCTCAGGATTAGATTGTGGAAGGTAGATGATGAGTAAAAACTCTTTCAACGCAAAGAGAGATCTTGAGGTTGCGGGTAAGAGTTTTGAAATATTTGATATTAGCGGTATTGAAGGAGCAGATGACCTGCCCTTCTCCTTGAAAATACTCCTTGAAAACCTCCTGCGTACCGAAGATGGCGCAAATATAACTGCTGCCCATATTCAGGCTTTGGCCACCTGGAATCCACAGAGTCAGCCAGATACCGAAATCCAGTTCACCCCGGCACGTGTCATTCTTCAGGACTTCACAGGAGTGCCCTGCATCGTGGATCTTGCAACTATGCGCGAGGCGATTGTTGAGCTTGGGGGAGATGCATCAAAGGTGAATCCTTTGGCACCTGCTGAGCTCGTCATAGATCACTCCGTCATCGCCGATGTCTTTGGTAGCACAGACTCACTAGAGAAAAACGCTGATATTGAGTACCAGCGAAATCAAGAGCGTTATAGATTCCTGCGTTGGGGACAGAGCGCATTCGATGAGTTCAAAGTCGTCCCACCAGGAACTGGGATCGTTCATCAGGTAAATATCGAATATCTGGCGCGCGTTGTGATGACACGAGAAGTTGAAGGCGTCCTTCGTGCCTATCCAGATACCGTTGTCGGCACGGACTCACATACGACGATGGTTAATGGACTTGGTGTGTTGGGCTGGGGTGTCGGTGGTATCGAGGCCGAGGCCGCTCTTCTGGGACAACCTGTCTCCATGTTGATCCCACAAGTTGTGGGTTTCAAACTCACGGGTGCACTACCTTCTGGCACAACCGCGACAGATATGGCACTTACGATTACTGAGATCTTGCGCAAAGTAGGAGTCGTTGGAAAGTTCGTGGAGTTTTTTGGCCCCGGAGTTGTTTCGGTGCCAATGGCCAATCGCACGACTATTGGGAACATGAGCCCTGAATATGGCTCGACATGTGCCATCTTCCCGATTGACCAAGAGAGCTTGCGATACATGGAACTCACAGGACGCAATGAGGATCAGATAGCTTTGGTTGAAAAATATGCCAAGGTGCAGGGCTTGTGGCACGACCCACTGAGTGCGCCACGCTTCTCACAGGTTGTAGAGCTCGATCTTTCAACTGTCGTTCCCTCCATCTCAGGACCTAAGCGCCCCCAGGATCGCATCTCCTTGAGTGATTCAAAGAGCGCATTCACCAAGATTCTGCCAACATACTTCTCAGATAAGACCGTCAAGGGTGAAGTCATTGCAGGTGCGACCCGGATTAAAAATGGTGATGTTGTCATCGCCTCAATCACATCGTGTACTAATACATCAAATCCATCGGTCATGATCGGGGCGGCCTTGCTTGCGAAAAAGGCGGTTGAAAAGGGCTTGAAATCCAAGCCTTGGGTCAAGACAACTCTGGCACCTGGATCTAAAGTGGTGACTGATTATTACGATCGTGCAGATCTGACTAAATATATGCAGGCTCTGGGCTTTCACCTGGTTGGCTACGGCTGTGTTACGTGTATTGGAAACTCTGGTCCACTCCCGGTAGCCATCAGTAAGGCTGTGAATGAGAGTGACTTAGCGGTAAGCGCAGTGCTCTCTGGTAATCGAAACTTCGAGGGCCGCATCAGCCCCGATGTGAAGATGAATTATCTGGCATCACCCCCTTTAGTTGTTGCCTATGCAATCGCAGGCACAATGGATCACGACTTCGAAAAGGACTCATTGGGTAAGGATTTGGCAGGGGTCGATGTGTATCTCAAAGATATCTGGCCAACGCCTCAAGAGATTCAAGACGTGATTGACTCCTCGATCTCATCGCAGATGTTTAAGAAAGATTATGCAACTGTCTTCGAGGGCGATCACCGATGGAAGGCACTATCCACCCCAACTGGCAAGACCTTTGATTGGGATATGAAATCCACCTATGTTCGTAAACCCCCATATTTTGATGGTATGCCAAAGCTTCCACAGCCTGTTACCGATATCGCACATGCTCGGGTCTTGGCCATCTTGGGGGATTCAGTGACAACAGATCACATCTCTCCTGCCGGCAATATCAAAGTTGATTCCCCAGCTGGGAAGTATTTGGCCGAGCATGGTGTCGAGCGAAAAGACTTCAACTCATATGGTTCTCGGCGCGGAAATCATGAAGTGATGATTCGTGGAACATTTGCAAATATCCGCTTGAGAAATCTTTTATTGGAGGGCGTCGAGGGAGGCTACACGCGTAACTTCCTCGAGGGCGGTAAAGAAGAGACAATCTTCGATGCATCAATTGCCTATCAGGATGCAGGAGTGCCTTTAGTCATTCTGGCAGGCAAAGAGTATGGCTCGGGTTCATCCCGCGACTGGGCCGCCAAAGGAACGGCGCTTCTTGGAGTACGAGCCGTGATCGCAGAGAGTTTCGAACGTATTCACCGTTCAAATCTAATCGGAATGGGCGTATTGCCCCTTCAGTTCCGAGATGGTGAGAGCGCAAAGAGCCTTGGCTTAGATGGCACGGAGGTATTCTCAATAATTGGAATCACCGCTCTTAATACCGGTGGGGTTCCACATGAGCTGGTGGTAAGCGCGGGTGACAAGCTCTTTCATACGAAGGTGCGTATCGATACGCCGGGTGAGGCGGATTACTACAGACATGGTGGGATCATGCAGTACGTCCTGCGCTCGCTCTTATCGGCATGAGCATCTAAAATATCGGCATGTTAGAGGCAATCAACTCACCTTGCGATTTAGAGGGCCTTACCCCTGCCGAGTTATCGCAACTCAGCGATGAGATCCGAAGCTTTCTGATTGAGAAAGTCTCAAAAACGGGTGGTCATTTAGGGCCAAACTTGGGCGTAATCGAACTGACAATTGCGATACATCGAGCCTTCACATCACCTAAGGATGTAATTCTCTTCGATACGGGGCATCAAGCCTACGTTCATAAGATTCTGACTGGCCGCGCAGATAAGTTTGATCAACTGCGCGCGCGTAATGGAATCTCTGGCTACCCAAATCGCAGCGAGAGCGTGCACGATGTCATTGAAAACTCGCATGCATCGACAGCACTCTCATGGGGTGATGGAATTTCTCGTGGATTTGCCCTACAAGGAGAGAATGATCGACATGTTGTAGTAGTCGTGGGTGATGGCGCACTGACTGGGGGCATGTCTTGGGAGGCCTTGAATAATATTTCGACCGCTGAAAAGAGAAATCTGATCATTGTCATCAATGATAATGAGCGCTCTTATTCACCGACTATCGGTGGGGTAGCTACCTATCTATCGACTCTTCGAGTGACAAGGGGATATGAGAAATTTCTTGATTGGGGTAAAGATGTTCTGCACAAGACCCCAGTTGTTGGTGGTCCGATTTATGACACTTTGCATGGCATGAAAAAAGGGATAAAAGACATCATCGCACCACAGGGAATGTTTGAAGATCTTGGACTCAAATACATGGGACCGATAGATGGTCATGACATCGCAGCCATGGAGCGGGCCTTGGCGCAGGCAAAGGATTATGGAGCCCCAATTCTCGTTCATGCAATCACCGAGAAGGGGCGTGGTCACAAACCGGCGCTGGCGGATGAGGCTGAGAAGTTTCATGCCGTTGGAGTCGTTGACCCTGAGACAGGGGAGTCTCTATCCAAAAGTGGCCTGACGTGGACGAAGGTTTTCTCTGCAGCCTTAGTCGAGCTTGGACAGGAGAGAGAAGATATCGTCGCTATTACGGCAGCGATGTTGGGTCCTACTGGCCTTGATACATTTGCAGAGCAATTCCCACAGCGCACAATTGATGTCGGAATCGCTGAGCAGCATGCCGTAACGAGTGCAGCGGGGATGGCCTTTACTGGACTGCACCCAATTGTCGCGGTCTACTCAACCTTCCTGAACCGGGCCTTTGATCAGCTCTTACTTGATGTCGCACTACATAAGGCTGGAGTCACATTTGTTCTAGATCGTGCAGGGATTACTGGAGATGATGGTCCATCGCATCATGGAATTTGGGATCTAGCCCTGACAGGTATCGTGCCAACGATGCATGTTGGCGCCCCTCGAGATGGTGCACGCTTGCGCGAACTCCTACGTGAGGCAGTTGATATCGCCGATGCTCCATCAATGGTGCGCTTTCCCAAAGGCGCAGTACATGCAGATATCCCAGCATTTGAGCGCCGTGATGGCATCGATATCCTCTATCGCGGTGAGAGTGCCGATGTCTTGATGATTAGCGTCGGTGCGATGGCCGCTATCGCCGTCGAGGCCGCCTCTCAGGCATTTCGGGAGGGAGTTGGTGTCACTGTCATTGATCCCCGTTGGGTAAAGCCCCTTCCACAATCTCTTCTCACTATGGTCGCTCGTTATCGCACCGTCGTTGTCTTGGAGGATGGAATTCGCCATGGTGGAATAGCGAGTTCAATCTCTGAAGTTTTAAGGGATGCGGGGATGAATGTTGCGCTTCACTCAATTGGTGTGCCATTAGAGTTCCTTGAGCATTCAAAGCGCAGTGAGATATTTAGTGACATCGGAATTACTGCCCAAAATATCGCACGCAGTGTGGTTGAGTGGAGTAGTGATTTTAAGGAAGAGATGCAACCCCAGCAGGATGAAAACGCGAATCGCAGACAGAATCGCTAATACCCTCACGATCTAAGTACGGCAAAATTCCCCCAAGGTGCATGGGCCAACCTGCACCCATCAACATACATAAGTCAATCTCTGCAGCCGTTGCAACGACACCCTCATCAAGCATCATGCGCGCCTCTATGGCAAGGGCGTTCAATGCGCGAGTGCGAACCTGCTCTGGCGTTGATGCAGATTCACCCTTTGGAATCAGGGCTAACGCCACTGGATTGGCAACAACGCCCCCATCCTCTGCCTTGATATAAAAATTTCGAACTCCCGCTTTAACCATGGCGGCCATCGTGGGAGAGATCCGGTAGCGAGGCCCAAGATTTTCATTCAGTGTCTCTGAGACATGCAAGGCAACGCCAGGTCCAACAAGATCGAGCAACTGGAATGGGGACATTGGAAAGCCAATCGAGCTCATAGCGCTATCGGCCACCGCAGGAGCAGTTCCCTCATCAACGGCATCGGTAATCTCTCCCATGAAGCGAGTTAACAAGCGGTTCACAACGAATCCCGGTGCATCTTTACAGATGATCATGGTCTTTTTGAGCTCTTTACCGACTGCTACTGCAGTGGCAGTTGTTGCATCATCGGTCTGACTTGTGCGTGCGATCTCAAGTAAAGGCATTACTGCAACTGGATTGAAGAAGTGAAATCCAACGACTCGCTCTGGATTTTTCATGCCCTGACTCATTTTTTCAACGGAGAGGGAGGAAGTATTCGTCGCAAGGACGCACTCAGGTGAGATGATCGCCTCCAACTTCTTGAAGAGCTCTTGCTTGAGCGAGAGCTCTTCAAAGATAGCCTCGATAATAAAATCACAGCCTGCGAAAACGTTTTGATCAGATGATCCGCTGATCAACTGTGAAAGGCGTAATGCCGCCTCTGGATTCATCCGCTTTTTTTCAACGGCCTTGGTCAACTCATTCTTCACCCAGGCAACGCCTTTATCGGCGCGCTCTTGATCGATATCGGTCATCACAACTGGACATTTAAGATTTTTAAGGAGTAAGAGAGCAAGTTGTGATGCCATAAGACCTGCCCCAACCACGCCGACTTTGGCAACTTTACGTGCAAGGGCTGGCTTAGGGGCTCCCTCTACTTTTTTACGTTTCTTTTGTATGAGATTGAAGGAGTAGAGGGATGCACGTAAGGAATCACTCATCGTGAGATCTGCGAGCACTTGGTCCTCTGCATCAAAGCCTTGACTCAGGGTGTTACTCCTTGATGCCGATATAAGTTCAATCGCCTTCATGGGTGAGGCAAGCATCGCACCACCGTATTTTTTGAGGGCAGCGGCCTTGCCCGCTGCAAGAGCACTCTCCCATGCAGGATCTGAGCTGTAATCTTTACGCTCAATAGTTGTTGAGCCATTGAGAACCGAGACTGCAAATGCAATAGAGCGCTCCAAGAAATCAGCTGGCTCGAATACGGCATCGACGACTCCAAGTGTGAGGGCATCCTTTGCCTTCATCATTGTGTTGTTGTTGAGCGCATTGAGCATGATGACTTGGATAGCCCGCTCTGGGCCTATGAGTTTGGGCAAGATCGTCGCACCGCCCCAGCCAGGAACTAAACCTAGAAATACCTCGGGTAGTGCAGTGAAGGCAGTGCTTGCAACGCTGCGATACTTACAGTGCAGAGCAACTTCTAAGCCGCCACCAAGTGCCAAGCCGTTGATGAATGCAAATGTAGGGATACCACACTCATTGAAGCGACGAAAAATGTCATGACCTAACTTGCCGATTGCAAGTGATTGGCTGCGATCACTCAGAAATGCCAACGCCGATAAATCCGCACCAGCGGCAAAGATAAATGGCTTGCCTGTTATTGCGATAGCAACTGGCTTACGTGCAATGGCATCGGAGAGGGCGGCATCTAGAGCCTGTAGCGATGTTGGTCCAAAGGTATTAGGGCGGTTGTGATCGAGGCCATTATCTAATGTAATCAAGGCCATCGCTCCGCTTGAACCAAATGCGGCAAGGTCGATCTCACGCACGAGCGCCTTGGTTACCACCTCTTGCGGTGCGCCCTCGGGCAGAGTCATCTCTGCACTCATTTACTTGGAGCCTGCCTTAAAGTGAGGATTCTCCCAGATGACCGTGCCACCCATGCCAAGGCCGATGCACATAGTTGTGATTCCATAACGAACTTCAGGTTGGGCCTCGAAGGTGCGTGCCAAGTTGAGCATCAAACGCACACCCGAGGAGGCAAGGGGATGTCCAACAGCGATTGCTCCACCATAAGGGTTAACACGATCGTCATCATCGGGGATAGAGAAGTAATCAAGGAAGGCAAGTACTTGAACAGCGAATGCCTCATTGATTTCAAATGCACCGATATCTTCGATTTTCAATCCAGATTGTTTGAGCGCTTTGAGAGTCGATGGAACTGGCCCATAACCCATAATCTCAGGCTCTACTCCGGCGAATGCGAAGGTGACTATCTTTGCTTTGATACTCAGGCCAAGTTCGATCGCTTTATCTTCACTTGCAAGTAGTGCAGCCGTTGCGCCATCGTTTAATCCAGAGGAGTTGCCTGGTGTGACGCGACCTGCCGGACGAAAGGGTGTCTTAAGACCAGATAAGCCCTCCATCGTCGTCTGAGGACGAGGCGCCTCATCCATGGTCGCAACAGTCCAGCCAAGTTCGGCATTTCGCGCCGCAGTTGGGATTAAATCTCGCTGAATCTTTCCTTCGGCATAGGCTTTGGCAGTTTTGAGCTGTGAGTTCAGGGCGTATCTATCACTTCGCTCTTTCGTCAACTGCGGGAAGCGATCATGAAGACGTTCGGCCGTTGCACCCATGGCCAGTGCATCCTGTTCGACGATGCGCTCAGCCAAGTAACGTGGATTTGGATCTAGACCCTCACCCATTGGATGGTTACCCATATGTTCTACTCCACCTGCGATTGCAATCTCATTTGTCCCCATCGCAATCGCCCCAGCGATTGTTGTGACGGCAGTCAATGCACCCGCACACCAGCGATCGATTGAGTAGCCGGGCACTGTATTTGGCAGACCTGAGAGAAGCGCCGCGCTTCGACCAATGTTCATGCCTTGATCACCGCTCTGAGTCGCTGCAGCGATTGCAACATCTTCGATTGCCGCTGGATCTATCGTGGGATTGCGCTCTAACAAACCTCGGATCGCTCGGACCATGAGATCATCGGCGCGAGTTCCTGCATACATTCCGCCGGCTTTTCCAAATGGGGTACGAACGGCATCGACCAGTACAACTGTGCGTGTCATAGGACTGTCCCTCTACTTATGGTGGTGCGGGTAAGGTTACTCGTCAGTAAAGATTTAGAACAGCAGTACCTAGGATGAGACAGGGGCCTTTTGTGGCTCTTTTTTAGGCGATTTTGATAGATAGGCACTCAAGACTGCACTCAAGTAGGCAATATAGATGCCGAGTTGTAGCCATGAGGTCGTCGTATCAAAGCCAATTGTTCCCGAAAGAGAAGCGCCTAAGATCGAATCTTTGGCAATAAATGAGGTCACGTCCCAGACAAAGGCATCAGGGCCTGGTAGGAATCCGAGCTCCTGGAACTCATGGACTCCATAGGAGAGGACTCCGGCTGCAACGATAATGAGTGCAACACCTGTGTAGGTGAAAAATTTAGAGAGGTCTAATTTGATGGCGCTCTTATAGATTAAATATCCAAGGGTAATGGAGAGAGCAAATCCTAAAATAAGCCCAACTGCAGAGCTCGTAGTGTCTGCGACGCTTTGAAAGTTTGAATAAACAAAGAGGGAGGTCTCAAGACCTTCTCGGATGACAGCGACAAAGGCGGCAGCGGCGATAGCTATCGGTCCAGTGCCTGCCGCTGCATCCACCTTGCCATGCAGATTACTGCGCAGGGTGCGAGCAGTACGTTTCATCCAAAAAACCATCCACGTGACAAGTCCTACCGCAATGAAAGAGGTGACACCCGCGAACAGCTCTTGGCCACGATCACTCAATGAGACCGAGGTGAAGGAGAGAAATGCTCCGAGGCCAAGACTTGCGAAAATGGCCAGCGATACACCGGTCCAAAGAGGCTTCAAATAGCTATTTCGCCCAGTTTTGTAGATGTAGGCGACGAGGATTCCAACAATGAGAGAGGCCTCTAGTCCCTCTCGAAGGGCGATGATGAATGTACTAAGCATGATTTAAAGCCTAAACCCGAGCTCCTATTTACGCAACTCTTTCGTTGCGTAAATCAGCCCGCCTCTCCTGTCTCTTGGCTCACAGGCCCAGACACCTCTGGATTTTCGGGGGGCTCAGGGATCTCCAAGGGCTCACGCTCAAGGAGGGCATTGGCCAGAGCTGGTGCAACGAGCTCTATCTGCCATTGACGCGCCCCGAGGCCATCAAGCATGGTGCGAACGGCCGGCTCATCACGCACCTGCCTTGAGCCTATGGGTGGTGACCAGCAGATGCGGCGTATGGATTCAGGGGAGATGAGATTTTCCACTGGAATCGAGTTCTCTGTTGCGATCGCCTCGATGAGGGCGCGGGCATGGGATAAGGGTGCGAACTTTTCAGGAAACTTATCGCGCCATAGTTTTATTGGAGGCAGCGAATCCGTGGTGGTGCGAGTCGGCGGCCACTCATGCTCTGGCATTGCCACGGCGCAAGCGATGGCCTCAAGCCAGATTACGTGGTGTTCTAACCAGCGGGCGCGTAAGCCAATAGATCGAAGAGCCTTCTCGAACTCTTTTTTAGTTGTTGGCGCACTCAAGCAGAGCTCAATGATCGCCGCATCGTTTAGAAGTTTTCCTTGAGCGATATCGAGCCCACAAGCGAGTGCATCACGTCTTATCCATAGTTCACGGATGATGGCCAACTGATCACGGCGTTTGATCTTATGCATTCCAGATGTGCGCCGCCATGGATCTATTCGCGGGGGCGGGGGCGGTGCTCTTAGAATCGCTGCGAACTCTTGTTCGGCCCATTCTAATTTTCCTGCAGCGTTCAAAAGCGCATACATGGTGGCACGAAGTTCAATCAGGAGTTCAACATCCAAGGCTGCATAGGTGAGCCACTCTTTGGGGAGTGGACGCGTTGACCAATCTGCAGCGCTATGCTCTTTTGCAAGACTGACTCCCATCAATGACTCAAGGAGTGGCCCAAGTCCGACTCGGGGTAGACCTGCGATGCGCCCTGCAAGCTCGGTATCAAAGAGATGAATGGGATCTAATCCAACCTCACGCAGACAGGCAAGATCTTGGGTACTGGCATGCAAGATGACCTCATCACTATTGAGAAGAGAATTTAAGGATGCCATGAGCGCATTGTTGAGACCAAAAGGAATCGGATCAATGAGATGAAGACCTCCGCCGTGGCGTTTTATCTGTATGAGATAGGCCCGTGCACTGTAGCGAAAGCCAGAGGCGCGCTCGGCATCGACTGCAAATGGACCGGTGCCAGCAGATAACTCCTGCAGTGCCTTTTTCAAAGCCTCATCGCTATCGATGACAGGTGGAGTACCACCTTGCGGCACCAGTAAAGGTACTGGTGGTGCCTCTTGCTCCATTGAAATTTTCTACCGGGCTCTTGATGTATTAATCGCCGCTACACCTTCAGGTATCTCTTGAAGACCTGCGACCTCTGCGATTAATGTGCACCAGCCAGAGATATGTTTGATGATCTCTGAAGGATCTGCGATGACGGGAGTCCATGATGCACGGATCTCGATCTCTGATTCATTATTGCGAGGAGAGAGCTTGCCAAAAGAGGCGCTCGATACCCGTGTGACGGTTCCACTTGCAGCGGTAATTGTGCAACCTGCTGCATCAAGTGCGGATAGGAACCAACCCCAGCCAAACTCGGGCAGTGATGGATCCTCCTGCATAGCGTTATCCACATCGGCGCGCACAAAGCTCACGCAACGAAACTCACCCTCCCATGTATCTTGTCCGCCTGGTTCATGTAAGAGGACAAAGCGTCCTGACGCAAGCTCATCCTCTTCGTCGTCAGTTCTCCCATTGCTTACATCAACCGAGAATGCGAATGAATACATCGCCAATTTTTGTGGGGCGGGAACCTCCTCAAGAATAATCTCATGGCGTGGTGTGAATGCACGTAATTGATTGATTAGCCGCTCAAATCCTGCTGCATCCACTCTCTTAGAGTAATTATTGATGGGGGGATTTTTCGGGAGGCAGGGCGGTAATCTTGGATACATGGCATCACTATTGGCTCTGCTTTCCAGTCTGCTCTGGGGCACTGCCGATTTTGAAGGTGGGCGTTTGAGCAAGCACCACGCCCCGATTGCAGTCCTTGGTTTTTCACAAGTGTTGGGTCTTCTCTTTGGAATCACGCTCGTTATTTTTTTGGGCGATAGCGATGCCCAAGCCTTTGGTGATGGTGGATATTTAATCCCAGGGATCTGTGCGGGCTTCCTTGGCTATTTTGGCCTTATCTGTCTCTATGCCGGCCTTGCATCAGGAAGCATGGGAGTCGTTTCACCAATCAGTGCACTGAGCGCAGTAATCCCTCTGAGTTATGCCCTGATCAATGGTGAATCACTCTCACTCATTACATCGATCGGAATTGTGCTTGCTCTGGCTGGGGCCTTTTGCGCAAGCGGTCCTGAGCTCTCCCAAGGTCTGCCAATACGTCCTCTCTTGCTTGCAATCGGTGCTGCATGTGGATTCGGAACGGCACTGACTTTCATCTCGATTGGTTCTCAGTCAAGTGCTCTCATGACAATGGTCACGATGCGGATGGCAACTCTTGTACTCACTCTTGGTATCGCACTGCGGTATCGCTCTCTCGGTGGATTCACAAAAAGCGAGTATCCAAGTCTGGCGTTCATGGGGATAGCCGATTTTCTTGCAAATTTACTTCTAGGAGTTGCTTGTAGCAAGGGATCAGTCTCAGCGGCCATGGTCCTTGGCTCGATGTATCCCATTGCAACGGCGCTGCTCGCATTCAGGTTCTTACATGAGCGCCTACACAAAGTTCAGTACGTAGGGATTGCTTTGGCCGTTGGTGGTGTCGCTCTTATCTCAGCCTTCTAATTATGTGCGTGGAAAAAGAGAGTTTCATCAATCTGGCTCTCTGTAAATGTTGTAAAGCGGTTGAGTATCCCCTGCCAATCAATTATGTTTTCGCCATAGCGTTGCGGTGTAACAGTTAGATAGAAATCATCAATAAGTCCTTGCTCAAGAAGTTCATGAAGCAAAAGCGCCCCACCCTCAATCAAGATGCGCGGGCCAAAGGTTTTACGTGCATTGACTATCGCTGAAGCTGGTGCCATATTCCAGAGCTGTGCTTTTGGGTTGGTTGGAATCGGATTTATCTCTGATCTTGAGATGACAACTAGAGGTACTGGAGTCCTCTGATAAGGCTCGTTGCGGGCGGTGTTGCCTCCAATGATGATCACATCAACCTCGCGCCGACGGGCCAGAAAGATTGTACGGTCGGCCTGTGAGCTCACTCCATGGGATCTTTGATCTTTTGTTGTAGATCCATCAGCTCCTACAACGAGGGAGGCGCAGGTACTCATGGCGCTAGCATCGCAGTTTGAGCACTAATTCACATGGTTTTTTAGGCTCACAGGTTGAGAATCGCCCCTCTGCACGGTTAGCCTGAGGTTATGTCTTCCTTCAAGGCTCTGCGAATGGCCCTTATTGGCCTAACGCTGATAGGCCCAACTCTTGTGGCAATCCCTGCGCAGGCCGCTCCAACCTTGGCCGAGGTTCAAGCAAAGGTGCGCCAGTTAGAAGAAGATGCCACAAGTGCAGCCGAGGGGGCACAAGAGGCAAAAGTGAAGTTGGCGATCCTGACTAGAACGCTCAATGGAATTAAAGCTAAGGCCGAAGTACAACAGGAGACACTCTCAAAACTTCAGAAATCTCTGGGTGCAATCGCAGTTGCCCAATATAAATCTGGGACGATGGGGCAGGGAGTTGAGCTTCTTTTTTCAAGTGATCCCACACTCTATCTCTCTGCCGCTGGCACTTTAGATGCGATCACCAGGGGGAAGTCAGTGCAGCTGCGCAAGTATGAGGCGGCCGCACAACGCCTTTCTGCTACAAAATTGACGGTCAATGACAAGTTAGCTCTGGTAAATGCTGCCTCGAAAAAATATGCGGCGCAGTCGGCCTTAGCCCTTGCAAAATTAGCCGAGGCAGAGGCTCTCCTATCAAAGTTGAAGAAGTCAGATCGTGAGCGGCTGGCAAAGTTAGCCGCCGCCGAAGAGGATGCTGATCAGGCCTCATCACGTGCAGCGGCAAAAGATGCCGATGGAGTCTCTGGCCGTGCGGGTATCGCACTCAAATATGCGCTCAAACAGATCGGTGATAGATATGTCTTTGGGGCTGCAGGGCTCGTGAACTGGGACTGCTCGGGTCTTACTATGCGTGCCTATCAAGCCGCTGGCGTCTCACTTCCTCACTCATCGGCAGCGCAGTCACGGATGGGCAAACCAGTTGCGTTCAAAGCGTTGAAGCCAGGGGATTTACTATTCTTCGGTCGCCCCGTCTCACATGTGGGGATTTATCTTGGAGGAAACCGGATGGTGCATGCACCGCGCTCTGGCTCTCTTGTGAAGGTAACGACGAGTTTAAATATGGGCCGAAAAGCCTTCGTTGGTGCCAGACGTTATTAAAAAAATCCTATGTGTCTCTAATGACTTTGGCCCTCGGGCAGGTGGAATCGAAAGTTTCATCATTGGTTTGATTGCGCGCCTTCCGCCTTCCTCCACGACTGTCTATACATCGGCCCAGGGGGATACCCGTGATTACGACGCCGCTTGGCTCACAAACCATGGAGTCCGCGTCATTCGAGATCGTGCGAGAGTTCTGCTTCCCACGCCGCGTGTTTCACGCACAGTCGCACGCCTGGTTGAGAGTGAGGGCTTTGAGATCGTGGTCTTCGGCGCAGCTGCACCACTTGCGCTGATGGCACACTCACTGCGCCAGGCTGGAGCGCGCCGTATTGTTGCGCTTACTCATGGACATGAACTCTGGTGGGCAAAGCTCTTTCCTTTTAGATTAGCGATGCGTCGTATCGGTTCGACGACCGATGCGTTGACCTACTTAGGTGAGTACACACGCAGTGCTATCGCCTCTGTCCTGACACCGCACGCCGCCGCTGCGATGGTGAAGATCGCCCCAGGAATCGATGCCGAACACTTTGCTCCGATGGATTCCTCAAATCTGCGAAAGTCCCTTGGCTTAACTGATAAGAAAATAATCGTCTCTGTTGGACGCCTTGTGCATCGAAAAGGCCAGGATCGACTCATCCAAGCGATGGTCGCGATTATCAATGAGATACCCCAGGCGCATCTGCTCTTGGTTGGTGAGGGTCCTTACGAAGCACACTTACGGGATCTGGTGAGAAAATACTCACTCGATGATCACATTACATTCATTGGGCGCATCCAATACGCCGACTTACCCGCCTATATGTGTGTTGGAGAGATCTTTGTTATGCCTGCTCGTTCACGTTTTTTTGGATTAGAGGTCGAGGGTTTGGGTATTGTCTATCTTGAGGCCAGCGCATGTGGACTACCTGTCATTGCAGGCCAATCAGGCGGGGCTCCAGATGCGGTCATTGATGGAACCACGGGCCTTGTAATCGATGGCACAGATAACGCAGCGATCGCAGAGGCTGTGATTGATCTACTTTCGCATCCGCAGAGATCACAGCAGATGGGTCAAGCCGGACGCACTTGGATCCTCGAGAAATGGCGATGGCAGATCTGGGCTGAGAGGTTTGTAGAGTTAATCGACAAGTAAGTCGTGTTTTCTCGCCTTAGTGACCGCTGCCGTACGGTTTGAAACCTCTAATTTGCGAAAGATCGAGGCCAGGTGCGTCTTGATAGTTGCCTGACTTAAGAAGAGAGCGGTAGCGATCGCTTTGGTTGATGCGCCACTGGGTAAAAAACGCAAGATATCGAACTCACGTGCCGTTAACTCAAAGCTGCGCCTTGACGCCGCAATCGCAGTAGATAATCCGTGCGCAGTAAAGCTCATTGGCGAATGAGTAGAGTGATCAATCGCTGCGATTAATTCACTCATTGACGCACTTTTTAGTATGTAGGAACTCGCCCCTGCATTCATGGCCGCAATCAGGTGGGCATCGGTATCGTTGAGAGTCAAGACCACGATGCCCAGTGATCTCGAGATGCTACGTGCCCATGAGATCAGATCAAATCCACTGCCATCTGGCAGGTTCAAGTCGACGACGATGACATCTGGATTCACATGTGCAATCTGCGCACGGGCCTCGGCGATAGTCGACGCCTCTGCGGCAATCTCATAGCCATGGTTGATCAGGGCGCCCTTGAGACCCTCACGCACAACTGCATGATCATCAACGATGACAACCCGTGTCATGGCTTGGCAAGAGGTACGGTGATAGAT
>JABMMN010000052.1 GCA_013205535.1 Candidatus Planktophila sp. | reverse complement strand
TCTGCGCACGGGCCTCGGCGATAGTCGACGCCTCTGCGGCAATCTCATAGCCATGGTTTATCAGGGCGCCCCTGAGACCCTCACGCACAACTGCATGATCATCAACGATGACAACCCGTGTCATAGCTTGGCAAGAGGTACGGTGATAGATATCTGGCTCCCCTTATTTGTTGATTTGATATCGAGCTCACCATCTAGGCCACGGACTCGTTCACTAATACCTGATATCCCATGATGGCCTGTCTTGGCTTTCACGCCTCCATTACCGTTGTCGGCAACGCTCATAGTCAGGTAGGTCGCGCCTGAGTGTTCTACGACATTGCTCAAAAGCTCGGCGAAGATTCTCTTTAACTCATACTGTGTTGAGGCTTCATATCCTGGCGCTAAGAGCTCACTGCCATCACGTAGTACGAAGATTTCAGAGCGTACTTTCTCGACTAATCCCGTCGTTGCAAATCTCAGAGATCGAAGCCCAGCGCGTATCTCATGTGGGGTATCGGTCGCACTTACAAGGGCGTCAATGGAGTAACCCAGACCAACGAGATCTTGGGCTATCCCATCATGTAACTCTTGTGCGAGCCTGACCCGCTCATTGACACTCACATCTTTTATCTAGCGGTTAGTGAAGAGTTGTTCAATCTCCTTGGCGAACTCTTTTGAGATCACTGCGCGCTTCATCGAGAGCTTTGCAGTGAGATGTCCGCCAGCGATTGTGAAATCCGTCGGCAGGATTACAAATTTCCGGATCGATTCAGCCTGGCTGACCGCCTTATTTGCCTCATCAACGGCGGTTTGGATAATTGAGATGAGATCTGGATCATGGGCTAGATCGGCCATAGATGCACCCTCTTTTTTATTATTTGTGACCCAAAGTTTTAGTGCATCTTGATCTATGGTGACAAGGGCGGCGATGAATGGCTGGTTATCACCCACGACCATGCACTGGCTGACCAAGGGGTGTGCACGTAATCGATCTTCAAGAACTGCAGGAGCGACGTTTTTTCCACCCGATGTGACGATGAGCTCTTTCTTTCGTCCTACGATATAGAGATATCCATCTTCATCTAACTTTCCAAGATCTCCAGACTGGAACCAGTGATCATCGGTAAAGACCTCTGCATTAGCTGAATCATTCTGCCAATATCCAGTCATGACAATCGGACCTTTGATGAGAACTTCACCATCATCAGCGATTTTTATCGAGGTTCCAGGCACTGGTCGTCCGACAGATCCGACTCGGTGTGCACCAATCGTATTGATCGTCGCCCCTGCAGTTGTCTCGGTCAGACCATAGCCCTCAAGGATCGTCACCCCAGCTCCTCGGTAGAAGTGGCCTAAGCGCACGCCTAAGGGCGCTCCACCTGAGATCGCAGCCTCAACACGGCCTCCCATTCCAGCGCGGATCTTTGAGTAGACCAGCTTGTCAAAAAGCTTATGTTTGAGGGAGAGCAGAGGGGACATATGCTTTTTATCTAGGCTCTGCGAGTATGCAATCGCAACATCGGCCGCTTTTTTAAATATCTTTCCCTTACCTGCAGCTTCGGCACGTGCCTCAGAGCCGTTATAAATCTTCTCGAAGATTCTTGGAACGGCAAGGACAAATGTGGGTTTGAATGATGCAAGATCTATAGGCAGCCGCCCTACTGGATCACTGCAGTGAGCCAAGTGAAGTCCTGCTGCAACTGCTCCAATCTGAACCATGCGACCAAAAACATGGGCAACTGGCAGGAATAGGAGCGTTGATCCGCCTGGCTTTAGAAATAAGTCACTGTGCGCCTGTACAACATTTTCGCACTCGGCTAAGAAGTTGCTGTGAGTAAGAGAGACTCCCTTTGGCTTGCCCGTAGTTCCAGATGTATAGATGAGTGTGGCTAAAGTGTCGGGAACGATGGAGTTTCTGCGGCGATCTATCTCGTCATCGCTAATATTTGAGCCAGCGGCTTTGAGAATACTCAATACATCCTCACTCATCGTCCACACATGCTTGGTATGAGATGGCAGAACACTCTGTACAAGTTCGCGCAGAGCCGGTGTCTCGACAATTATCCCGACCGATGCGGAGTCATTGAGAATCCAGTCAATCTGCTCGGCCGAGGATGTGTCATAGACAGGCACGACAACAGCGCCTGCAAACCAGATCGCAAAATCCAAGATCGTCCATTCGTAGCGAGTGCGCGACATGATCGCCACACGATCACCTATCTGAATACCGGCTGCAATCAATCCCTTCGCAGTTTCGCGGATTTGTATCTCGACCTCTTTGGCAGTGACGCTTTGCCAGCCATCACCGAGTGGACGGGACATGACGATGCGCTCTGGTTCAAACCAAGCGCGTTCAGCGATGAGATTTGTGAGATTTCCTGCAGTTGCCGCAGGTGCGAGGGCTGGTTCAGTGATCTGATTCATAGCCCTAACGCTAGTGGCTGAATTAATATTTAGGGAAGGGGGGTAGCCTTGCCACATGAGCGAATTGAGCAGATCAACTATCACCATCGATGCCCCATTCTCGGCGGTTTCAGAGGCTCTCTTTGCCCTGGAAAAGTACCCCGAATGGTCGAGCTCGATTAAGTCGGCAGAGGCAGTGGCCCGCGATGAGCAAGGGCGCATCACGAAGGTAAAGATGACGATTGATGCCGGGATGATGAAGGATCGAGTGGTTTTAGATTACGACTGGTCGAAAGCCCCAGCACTTTTAAGTTTCTCACTCGATGAGGCCGATCTGTTAACTGGTATGGATGGCTCCTATAGCATCACAAGCATCGATGGGGATACTACTGAGGTTACATATGAACTCACCGTCTCACTCTCCATGAATATTCCAGCGATGATGAGACAAAAGGCTGAGAAGGGCACGATTGATGCCGCTCTTGCACAACTTAAAGCCGCTCTCGAAGCGTAGTTTGCTCTTATGGCGTACACGATTGGTATCGATGTTGGTGGTACCAAAGTTCTGGGTGGTGTCGTCGATGAGCAGGGAAGAGTTCTAGCCAGCGCAAGAAAAGAAACCCCACGCCAGGGTGGGAGCGCATTGACGCAGACGATCGCTGACCTCGCTCGAGAGCTCATGTCCCAACATGATATTTCCTCAGTGGGAGTATGCGCTGCGGGTTTTGTCTCATCTGATCGTAAGACGATGTTGGCAACGCCTAACATCGCAGATTGGAATGGCGTTGATTTAGATAGAGAGTTAACTGGATTGATAGGTCTTCCTGTGATTATCGAAAATGATGCGAATGCCGCAGCCTGGGGTGAGGCAAAGTTTGGCGCGGGTCGAAGTCATGAGCACATCATGATGTTGACCGTTGGAACGGGAATCGGTGGTGGAATAGTTATGAACGGCTCGCTCTATCGGGGTACATTTGGTATCGCTGCAGAGTTTGGTCATATGCGCGTGGTACCCGAAGGTCACCTGTGTGGCTGTGGTGGGCGTGGATGTTTTGAGCAGTATGCATCGGGAAATGCGCTTCTTCGACATGCGCGCGAAGCGGTCAACGCTAGTCCAGAAATCGCACGCAACTTGTTATCGCGCGGAGATGGCACTGTCGCTGGTTTGACTGGGTCGATAATCATGGAGGCCGCCCGTAATGGTGATTCAGTAGCGTTGGCAGCTTTTCACACAACAGGTCAATGGTTAGGGTCGGGAATTGCCACTCTATCCGTGCTTTTAGATCCATCGTGCGTGGTAATTGGTGGGGGAGTGATCGAGGCTGGTGAGATTTTGTTAGCACCGACCCGTCAGGCACTAGTGCGCATGATGCCCTTTGCAGGCAAACTTGCCTATCCACAGATTATCGCGGCAGAGTTGGGGATTGAGGCAGGTCTTATAGGCGTCTCTGATTTAGCGCGGCTTTAATAGTTGAGATTACTCAAAGGGATAGACAAGGCCTATCTGTCTCCTCATCTCATCCATAGTTCGCATCACATCGAGACTTTCACGCCAAGGCATCAGAGGTGATTCCAGTAATCCAGCGCGCACAATGCGGGCCATTTCAATGGCCTGTTCACGCAAACCATGACCAACATATGTATTGGGATACTCGGTGATAGTGCCATCAAAGAGGACAACACGCATGGCAGTGGGAGCATAAAAAGTCCGATCGATCTCAAGTCGGCCTAACAAGCCACTGACTACGGCTCGACAAGGGGTCTGAGCAATCATTGTTGTATTCAAGATTGCCTGTGCTCCTTTTGCATATTCCAAGATGGTACTTGTCTGTGCATCTACACCGGTATCTGTCATCACTGCACGCGTAGTAATAGAGACAGGAGCACCAAGAATGAGATGGGCAAAGGAAACGGGATAGATACCAAGATCCAATAGGGCGCCACCACCTAGTCCAGGATCGACCAGGCGTTGAATATTTTGATCAGCCAAACGTTGACCGTGATCTGCCTCAACAGTTTGAACCGCTCCAAGTACTCCACTTGCTAAAATTTCTCGGACCACTTTCATATGAGGTAGGTAGCGTGTCCACATTGCTTCAAGTAAGGCGACATTATTTCTTTTGGCAGCATCGAACATTGATTGGGCTTGTTTAGCTGTTATTGCAAATGGTTTCTCACACAAGACTGGTTTACCGGCAGCCAGCGCCATCAGGGTGTGAGCTTCATGCATAGGATGTGGAGAGGCGACATATATCGCATCGATTTGTTGTGCATTAACGAGTTCCTCATAGCTGCCATAGGCACTGGCATCCGAGATCTCTTGAACAAAGGCCTGGGCCTTACTCAAGGTGCGCGAGCCAACGGCCACGATGCTATGGCCCTGGGCTAGCTTTAAATCTTGAGCAAAGGCGGATGCGATACCCCCAGTGCCTAAAATACCCCAATGAAAACTACTCATAGATGCACTCCATCATCATCGTGAGCACCTCGCTTTAACCATTTTTTGATTGCGCGACGTGCCGAGAACAAGAATGCGCGGGGAGTCTGAGGAGTGGGATTAGGAGCGATAAATCCATCGCTTTGATTTATCACTTCAAGTTCATCGAGAAACGTTGAGGGTGAGGACTCATCAAGGGATAGACCAGAGACGATGGCATCAAACTCACTGCGGATGAGCTCCTCTTCATCCGGATCATCGTGTACCCCGCCATCTGGCTCATTGTTCACCCTCAGATAGTGTCATACGGGGTGAGAGCGAGTAAATTGGTAGCGTGATTAAGAAACTTCCGTATGCAACTTTGCGGGCCTTCTTAACACCATTCCTTGTTGGAGCCTTTCGTCCCAAGGTCAAAGGACTCCGAAATGTTCCGAGCAAAGGAGCCGTCATCATCGCCTCCAACCACCTCTCCTTTAGCGATTCGATATTTATGCCACTGGTTGTTCCGCGTAAAGTTACTTTTTTGGCAAAGAGCGAGTACTTCACATCTCCTGGCATCAAGGGCTTCGTTAAGAAGTTGACCTTCATCGCACTGGGTCAGGTACCAGTGGATAGAACGGGTGGAAGGCGCAGTGAGGCGGCTCTGCTCACAGGGCTCAAGGTCCTGGGTGAGGGCGGCTGTCTTGGAATTTATCCAGAGGGCACGCGATCACCCGATGGTCGTCTCTATAAAGGTCGCACTGGCATCGCCCGTCTTGCAATCGAATCAGGGGCTCCGATTATCGCCGTTGCAATGTCTAATACCGACAAGATTCAACCTACGGGAAAAATCATCCCAAATCTGCATCGGGTCGGAATGAAGTTCTCAGAGCCAATGTACTTCAGTGGTGATTCAAGGAATTTGCAGCATCTACGCGATGTAACCGATCAGGTGATGAATACAATCCAAGAGATGTCAGGCCAGATTTATGTCGATATCTACTCACCGAAAAAAAGCAGATCTGAGGATATCAATGTCGCAGGTGAAGAGGATTAGAGATCATCTAAGGCGTTACGTGAGATTACATAGGAGCACGTGGAGCACTCTGCACCTGCATCAGGTAGATCAGACTCTAAGACTGCGATAAAACTCTCGATTGTGGCAAGAAAATTCGCTTCATCTCTAGCCACAGGAAGATACTTCTGATGCACACCAAAGGCGTATGAATCCTGTGAGTCCCCGATCGCCGAAACTGGGTTCCAGACCAGCAGGCCGATAGAGGCAACGCTTTGGGCCTTGCCTGCAGCTGGATTTTCAAGGGAGTAGGCATAGGCCTCTAACTGTGGTGAATAAAAAGCGCCGTTATCGCGCGCGCTATCTGATACCTTGCAATCGATTAGCCCAATCGTTCCATCATCATTTGTTGATACGAGATCATATTTCCCCAAGATTCGCCAACGAGTTTCAAGGCCATTGATCATGAGCGGTTTACTCTTAACCCACTCTCCCCACTTTGTGATCTTTCCTGGGCGAAGTGATGGATCTATCGTCGGCATATCTGCGTTATGAAAATGCTCTTCTTGCATTGATGCGAAGGTGCCCACCAGAGGGAATGCGCCAGGCATGATTACCTTGTACCAGTACTTAATCCAGAGACAGCGTTTGCATGTAGAGAGGGCAAAGGTGAGATCAGAGGGGGAGATGTTCTCGCGAGCAGGCTTGAGCGGCTTTTTCATATCCCAAATCTCTCACGTGCTACTGACAACTGCGCCCACAATCACCGAGCCACCTAAAATAAGCATCACTATCCCACCGGTAGCGCGCAGTTTTTCAATCCGTGATGAATCAGTTGCCAGCCATGCACGTGCAGTTCCAGCTAAAAGACCCCAAGCGCCATCACAGAAGAAGGCGAGGAAGGCAAAGATTCCACCGAGGAGTATGAGTTGAGCCGTGACATCTCCGCGCTCGCGATCGATGAATGCAGGCACAACGGCTGCAAAAAAGACCAGTCCCTTGGGGTTCAGGGCTCCCACCCAGAATCCATCGCGCATCGAGCGAAAGGCCCCTGGACTCACATCACCTTGCGCAGTGACATCGCTGGCATAGACACGGCGATGGCGCAGGGCATCGACTCCGAGATAGAGGAGATAGCCCCCACCTCCGAACTGGACGGCGTGATAGGCCAGCTCGGATCTGGAGAGGATCGGCCCTAAACCCACTGCGACCACGGCCGAGAGGGTGAATGCGCCGGTGACATTTCCAGCGACGGTGTAGATGGCGGTTTTTCGCCCCCAAGCGATGGCCCTGGCGATGACAAATAGGACGCTCGGGCCTGGCGCCAGGATAATCACCATCGCCGCCACGATGTACTCGGTAAGTCGCGATGGTATGGGCATGGAGCTACTTTAACCCGCCTGCTGGCAGTTGCCATGTGCCGCAGGCCATAGCAGGAGCAGTTGCGGGGGAATGGGTATCGGATTAGATTACGCAGCATTATATCGATTCGATATATAGCCCGATAGCCCAGAGTGGAGGTAGATCCGATGCGCTCACGTAGTGATTCGCTGGAGTTTGCACTTCTAGGCCTGCTTACTCAGAGCCCTCTGCATGGCTACGAACTGCGCAAGAGAATGGGCACGATCTTTGGTCCTTTCCGCGCACTCTCATTCTCGGTCCTCTATCCGCAACTTCGCCGAATGCTCGACTCGGGTGTCATAGCAGAGAGCGCAGATGAAAACTCGTCTCGGCGCTCGCGCATCGTCTATGCAATCAGTGATAAAGGTTTAGCACGATTCTCTGAGCTCACCGAAACGGTTAGCCCAGATACCTGGGAGGACGAGGGCTTTGAGATTCGCTTCGCATTTTTCTCACCCACATCCTCTAAGAACAGAGTAAGAATTCTTGAGGGGCGCCATCGCCGCCTTAAGGAGAAGGCCGAGATCCTGCGTGGTGAACTTGAAAAGTCACCTGTTGGAATCGATAGATATCTAGAGGAGTGGCGACGCCATTCACTGGAGTCGGCAGATCGCGAGATCAGCTGGCTTGAAGACATGATCAAAACCGAGAGGAAGTAAATGAACATCACAACGGGTAAAGGTGACATTCGCGTTGCAATAGTAGGCGTTGGAAACTGCGCCAACTCCCTAGTCCAGGGAGTGACCTACTACCAGAATGCCGCCATTGATCAGGAGATTCCAGGGCTCATGCACGCCGTTGTTGGGGGATACCACATCTCTAGCATCAAGTTCGTAGCAGCCTTTGATGTCGATGCCAAGAAAGTTGGCTTGGATCTCGCCGATGCGATTTGGGCCAGTGAGAACAACACCATTAAATTCAGTAACGTTGCAAAAACCGGTGTCTCGGTTCTACGTGGAGTAACAAATGATGGACTTGGAAAGTATTACAAAGAGACGATCACTGAATCTGATTCACCTGCAGTCGATGTAGTTAAAGCCCTTAAGGATGAAGCGGTGGACGTTCTGATCTGCTATTTACCTGTTGGCTCGGAGATCGCTGCAAAGTTCTATGCACAGTGTGCAATCGATGCCGGATGTGCCTTTGTCAACGCTCTTCCAGTCTTTATCGCATCTGATCCAGAGTGGGAAAAGAAGTTTGCCGATGCCGGTCTGCCGATTGTTGGTGATGACATCAAGAGCCAGGTGGGTGCAACTATTACTCACCGCATCATGGCCAAGTTGTTCCAAGATCGTGGAGTGCATTTGGACCGTACGTATCAATTAAATGTCGGCGGAAATATGGATTTCAAGAACATGCTCGAGCGTGAGCGTCTTGAATCGAAGAAGATCTCCAAGACCAACTCGGTGACCTCACAACTTGACCATGACTTAGGGGAGAAGAACGTTCACATCGGTCCCTCGGACTACATTCCTTGGCTAGATGATCGCAAATGGGCCTATGTCCGCTTGGAGGGCCGTGCATTCGGTGATGTTCCTTTGAACCTGGAGTACAAGTTAGAGGTCTGGGATTCACCTAACTCAGCAGGTGTCATCATCGATGCGCTGCGCTGTGCCAAGATCGCACTCGATCGCAAGATCGGGGGAGCTCTGCTCTCACCCTCAAGCTACTTTATGAAGACACCACCTGTGCAGTACAGCGATGAGGCCGCTCATAACAAGGTTGAGGATTTTATCTCTGGAAAGCTTGAGCGTTAGAGACTACGAGCGATGACGATTGCAGAGAAGCTCTCCATGGTCTCCGAGCATCAGATGAGAGCACTCGACATTTAGGTGGTCAAAGGCGTTATCTCCGTAATGGGCGCGAAATGCCAAGGCCAACAAGACCCGCAGATTCGTATCTGCATCGGATTTTATTCCAAAGACCTGTGCGCTTCTGCTTACTGTATTTTCAATAGTTTTTTCGCTATGAGAAGTCTGGTCGGCGATCGCAGCGTTTGACTTACCCTCGCACATCAACTGCAGGACTAATTGCTCATAGGGCGTGAGTTCTCTGGTTGAAATTGTGATATCTCTAGCCATGCGAAAAGTACCTTTCTGCGTTGAAAAACATCTGTAGATAGCCTCTCATACAGGCTACCCCTAAGATACATCCATGACTGAGATAACTTCATTAACCAACAAGGGAGTGCTAACACTCAGCCTCAACCGCCCTCAAAAGATGAATGCCTTAACCCGGCAGATGTATGGGCAATTGGCCCAGAGCTTAAATAGCGCGGCTTCAGATGCAGATATCAGAGCTGTTGTGATAACCAGCGAGGGTGAGCATTTTACGGCAGGCAACGACATCACAGATTTTATGGAGAACCCGCCAACAGATGAATCCAGTGAGGTGGCAAAGTTTTTAGGTGCAATTCTAGAATTTCCTAAGCCTTTGCTGGCTGCAGTCAAAGGTAATGCCGTGGGCATCGGAACAACAATGCTGCTGCACTGTGATGTTGTGGTCGCGAGCCCAACAGCAAAGTTTTCTATGCCATTTGCTTCATTGGGATTGGTTCCAGAAGGTGGCTCATCTCTTCTCTTTCCAGCCTTGGTGGGTTATCAAAGAGCTATAAAGATTTTCATGACAGGTGAATCATTCGATGCAACGCAGGCCTTTGAGATGGGATTGATCGCTGCGATTGATGTCGATGCACTACATGGTGTTTCCAAGATTGCGCAGCAGATCGCCAATCAACCTCCTCGCGCGATAATGAATACAAAGGCCCTCTTGAAGGCCCGCAATCATGATTCTCTGGCCGCGGTAATGAAAGCCGAGTTTGAGCTCTTTGCACTGGCCCTGCAATCCGATGAGGCCATGGAGGCCTTCATGAAATTTATGGCAAAGAAGGGCTGATCATGACATTAAGTGGCAAAAAGATATTTATCACTGGGGGTTCGCGCGGTATCGGCTTAGCTATCGCACTTCGTGCCGCAGCCGATGGTGCATCGATTGCGATTGCGGCAAAGACCTCCGAACCCAATCCGAAGCTGCCAGGCACCATCCATACCGCAGCTGCAGAGATTGAAGCAGCCGGCGGAAAAGCCTTGGCCATTCAATGCGATCTGCGAGATGAAACCCAGATTGAGGCGGCGGTTAAGTTAGCAGCAGATACCTTTGGCGGAATAGATATTCTAGTTAACAATGCCAGTGCCATTAACTTAACTAAGACCGAGGCCACTCCTGCTAAGCGCTTTGATCTGATGTTTGATGTCAACGTGCGCGGTACGTTTTTAACTTCCCAGGCGGCAATTCCATATTTACGGCAATCGGCAGAGGCCGGTCGAAACCCGCATATTCTCAACCTTTCACCACCACTTTCCATGAAGGCGGTATGGTTCAAAAATCACGTTGCATACACAATGGCCAAATACGGAATGAGTATGTGTGTTCTGGGCATGGCTGAAGAGTTCAAGCGTGATGGCATCGCAGTTAACGCCCTATGGCCCCGCACGGTGATCGATACCGCTGCCCTTCAAATGATCCCAGGCATCGATGCCGCAGCAGGTCGCACACCAGCAATCTTGGCAGATGCGGCATACATCATCTTTAATCGTGATGCCAAAGAGTGCACGGGCAACTTCTTTGTCGATGATCTCTCGTTAGCAAGTGAGGGAATCACAGATCTTGAAAAGTATTCAGTGACTCCTGGCACAAAGGATTTCCTTCTCGATTTCTTTCTTGATTAGAAAGAGTATTTACTGTGCGATTTTTTGAATTAGAGCTCAACGGTCCTAACGTCATCTCTGAATCTGAGCGATCTGGCAGAGCACGGAGCCTTTTTTGGCCATGGGCTGGGGCAAATGTTTCACTCCTTGCCCTCTCCTATGGTTCCTTCTTCTTAGGCTTTGGTATCTCATTTAGACAGGCCACATGGGCCGCCATCATCGGAACCATCTGTTCATTTTTCTTAGTGGGCATTAGTTCACTTGCAGGCAAACGTTCAAACGCGCCAACCATGGTGCTTGCTCGAGCCTCCTTTGGAGTCAAGGGCAGCATTGTGCCTGGATTTCTTTCATATTTTATTTTCGTTGGATGGGAGACAGTTTTAGTCTCCCTTGCACCCCTTGCAACTGGCCCCGTCTTTTCTAGAATTGGGGGAGTAGTCCAGAACCTTGCTTTAGTCCTTGGATTTGTAATA
>JABMMN010000011.1 GCA_013205535.1 Candidatus Planktophila sp. | reverse complement strand
GTTTAGATCGGTTCTCTTAAGCCTTAGAAGGCTTCTAACAGGTACGCCTTGTCTCTTCCGGGGAGAGAGATATGCCGGAAAGGCAGGGGGGGTAGCCGTCACCCCTAAAAAAAGGCACACTTGCCTCTTAAAGGCGCTAACTAGAGGAGTCAAAATGGACAAGATTACTGACGCAGAAAAGGCTAACAAATTGGCTATGGCGATTTCGACTGAGGTTAGTAAGGGCTGGCGAGTAGAAAGCCAGTCAGCAGTACAGGCGATATTAGTAAAGGGCAAGAACATTAACCATACGCTTCAGATTTTTCTATCCATAATTACTTTAGGTGTTTGGTTATTCGTTTATGTGCCAACTTATTTAACAAACCGCCGACAAACAAAAATTGTTCGTGTGGACGATTTTGGCAATACATTATTTGAATAAATCTTAGGGTCTGCCCTATTCCATTGGTGAAAGAGAACGACGGGATAGCAGGGCGGTGGGAGTAGTAAGTTAAAAACTGCTAACAAACTGCTAACACCTTGTAGGTAAGTCCAGAATCTTCTAGGCACTACTAGGCACTAAATACGCCTTTTAATCAGACACAAGAACCCTACAGACACGCTTAGAAACTAACTAAGCACGACTGTAAATCCCCCGGCTCAGCCTTCGAAGGTTCAAATCCTTCACCCGCCACCAGTAAAATCCTTTCATACCAAATCAATGCTAGAAATAAACACTACTTCTAACCTGGACCTGTCCTTCGGGGGGTTGCCTTAGACCTTACCGGTGTCAAGTAAGAGTTCAACCCAGATTCTCCAAGAGGAGTTAGCAAGGTAGCGCTGACGAATTAGCCTTACCAATTCAACAAGCCAATAATCTCTTCTTCATTAATTTTATCTGGATCAACGAATCGAGCCTGCGAATACCAATGATTCTGCTCAACCGTGTATGACTGAAGCCTTCGCAGACTCTCTAGAACTTCTTCGCGCTTGACTCCAAGATCTTCTAAGCGATGCCTAGTTTTTGCCAGAGATATTGTTTCTTTGGCACGCTGGAAATCATTACCCTGAAGATAAGACATTATTAAAACTCCCATGCTAACTAACTCTCCATGAAGGATTGTTCTACCAGTTACTTCCTCGAAAGTGTAGGCAAAGAAATGCTCGGATCCCTCTTCAAATCGGGCATGACCCATGTCATGGCAACGCCAGCCGATATCACGGTGAAGTTCCATCAAGCGCCTTAAACCATCATCAGTTAACTCAGCTATTCCAGGAGCACATTGGTAGAGCTCATCTAGATACATCTGTGAAATTTTTGGCATCTCCTTTGTCCAACCAAATTTATCTTTACCTGCATCATGAGCCAACTTCCAGTCAAACCAAGCAGTTTGACAGGAGAGAACATCTCCAATGCCACTAGTCACCATGGATTTTGGCGCGGCACGAAACAGCTCAAAATCTACGTAGACCATCTCGGGAACTGCATCACCTTCATAGCGCACACCTCCTTGATCTCGGAGTGCTGACATGCGAGTAAAGCACGCATCAACGCTTGGCAGAGATGGGAATTGAAGTAATGGCAGCTCTCGCCTCCAATGAATCCACTTGGCAGTATCCATGGCCCCGCCACCACCGAGGCCAATCACTGTGGCACTTGGTGACCCTGCAGCAAGTTTGTCTAGATGATGTGGAGAGAGATCTCCTGATTGAATTATCTGTAGTGGTCGATTCTCTATTTTTTTATCAAGTAGTGCCCAAGGTTCGGGTTGTGTTACTAGTATGTAATCCCCAGCCTTATTTATTGCATCTGCTGAAATGTTATTTCCGTATGTTGCATTAAACCCCTGAGCCTTAAATGTCATGTCTGTACCCCAAACTCCTTTATCAATTGAGTAATTCTCTCTGGACCAATAATCCTGTATTTCTCTGACTCACGGCTGCGCATCAGTAATTCCACGAAAATCTTTGGGTTCTCCTGAAGTTGCTCTAAAGAGTGGCCTAAAAATTCTGCCTGCAGACTGGCTTGCGCGACCATATTATTTAGCATAGTTCTGTGAAGTGATATTAGTTCAATTAATCGTTTGCGATAATTAGCAAGATCAAGAAAGTGAGTTTCTTCCACAACAACCCTTCCAAAGTACCATCTCTCTATAGGCAGGTGAGGTGCTAACTGGTCTACTTTTCCATCTGGATGTTTATCAAATCCTGCGGTCCAACAAGCCTCAGCCACGGCTCTGCCAACCAAAATATGGTCTTGGTTATCCTCAAATTTGATTGAATCTGGATCAAAACTCATCACCAAATATGGCCTTATCTCTCTAATTACCTTCACTATTTGATTTCGAAGTGAAACCTCACTTTTATCTCCTAAAGTATCTGTCGGGTATCCAAATTCAGATAGAGAATCTATACCAAGGGCAGCTAAGACCTCGTCAAACTCAGACTTATTGCGCCTGATGGTCTCAACTTCATCAATACCCCAGCTATCCCAACGATCATCGGTAACCCTTATGACGTGGATTTTCCAACCACCATCCAAGAGCGCCAAGGTCGCCGCCCCACAAAATAAGAGCAGGTCATCGGCATGGGAGATGACTATCAGACCAGTTTTTTGCCCGGTGAGTGGTATCCGCAGCCTTTTAGCCAATTTACCTCCAAAAATAGACCAGACCAGAGAAATCCTTGTTCTGAGATTGTTGTAGTAAACCCTTAATAAATCAAGTGTTTATGGGTACTTTTAAGCAACTAGGGGTCGCGCCCCACAAGGAGAGGAAAACATTTGTTAAAGGGAAGAAATTTCAAGGCAGTTGCTTTAGTTGCCGCTGCAGTTTTAACTCTGAGTGCATGCAGTAGTGACTCAGAATCTGGTGGTGAGGTAGGCGGAGAAATTAATGTCTTTTTAATTCCTAGCCCATCATCAACATCAATTCAGAGCTTTATCCCGGAGTTTGAAGCAGAGACTGGGATCAAAGTTAATGTATCTGAGACACCATACGGGGAAGCACATCAGAAACAACTCCTTAGCTACAATCAAAAAGCGGGAGCTTATGACATTGCACAATTCGACAATACATACTTAGCCCCATTCTGCCAAGCCAAAGCCATGTTACCTCTTGATTCATACATCTCTGGTTCTGATGAGTATGACATCAATGATTTTGGAAAAGGACAGCAAGATTATGGTAAATGCAAGGGCGAGACCTTAGGCCTAACTCTAAGCACTGAGCCAATGATTCAATGGTATAGAACTGATCTCTATGAGAAGCTTGGATTAACTCCAGCTAAGACATGGGATGAGTACTACAACAATGCCAAGAAAGTTCAGGCTGCAGGATTTGGCGGACAGATCATGGGCTTTGGTCCAAACGTATCTTGGTGGTGGATGACGCTAGTTTGGTCATTTGGAGGAGCTCTCTACGATGAGAATCTCAATCCAGTAGTGAATTCAAAGGAAGCAGTTGCTGCCACTGATTATCTTAAGAAATTACTTGAAGTCTCACCAAAGGGAGCAATCACGGCGACCGGTGATGACACAACAAGTAAATTCCTTGGTGAAGATATTGGAGCAATGCTCAACTACTCCGGCTACTACGGAATGGCTCTTGATCCAAGCATAAATAAGAATGCTGGAAAGATTGGTACAGCTCCAATGCCTATGGGCAGCGTTGATACAACCCATCTTGCTGGATGGAATATTGGAGTTCCTGCTGATGCAAAGAATCCTGATGCCGCTTGGAAGTTCCTCGAATTCGTTCTAGGAAAGACCAATTCAGTGAAGTACCTTGAGTCAGGTGCCGCAGCGATTGGCCGTCAGTCGATTATCAACAATGCGGATTTATTAGTAAAGAATCCATATCTGCCACAGTTGGAGATCCCATCAAGCTCACGCATTGAGAGATACCCACAGATTGCCGTATGGCCAGAATTTGAGGTTGCAGCAATTGATGCTATAACTCAGGTTCTCACTGGGAAGAAGAAGACTCAGGCAGCATTGGATGCGCTTAACGAGAAGCTCAAACCGATACTTGCAAAAGAGCCTAAGAGCTAATCAGCGCCAAAACTAAGGCTTGGGCCTGGCACAATAGTGATAGAAAATGATCACTAAAGTGTCCAGGCCCAATTTGCTGCGTAGGAAGAATCTTCGCCCTGTTGCACAGTTAACTATTCCTACTTGGATTTTTCTCGCACTGGTCGTGTTAATTCCCTTCTTCTATGGGGTTTATATATCGTTTTTAAATATTAATCTGGCTTCTTTTCTCCCACCAAACTTTGTGGGATTTGAAAACTATCAGACAGTGTTAGTTGCCTCTGAGACTTGGTCAACACTTCGAATTACCTTAATTATTACATTCATTGGATTACTTACACAGATACCACTAGGGATACTTTTAGCTTTAGTTCTACATGAGAACCTACGTGGCACAAAAATATTTCGATCAATCTTAATCACTCCGATGCTTCTGACTCCGGTCGCAGTTGGTCTGACCTATAGATTTATGTTTGACACCGATCTTGGTGTTATTAACTGGGCTTTAGGAAGTATTGGAATAGAAAAAGTAAATTGGCTAGGCTCACAAACAAGTGCACTATTCGCCATAATAATTGTGGACTCGTGGCAATCAGTCCCTTTCGTCATGCTCTTGGTCTTAGCGGCCCTGACTGCTATCTCACCTTCTTTATATGAGGCAGCTAGGGTTGACGGAGCTTCAGCTAGTCAGATATTCCGAAGGATTACGCTGCCATTAATCACACCGACACTCTTGGTAATAACCATGATCAAAATTATGGATTTTCTTAAACTATTTGACACGTTATTTATTCTCACCCGAGGGGGCCCAGGAAATGCGACTACAACCCTTGGGCTTTGGACATATAAGACCGGCTTTGTCTTCCTTGAGTTCTCTAGAGCAGCAGCGCTGGGGGTAATAATTACCATAATCACGCTCCCGGTCTATTTCCTCTGGCGTCGAGCTTCAAGGGTTGTGCGATGATTCTCAAGCGAAGCGCCTCTTATTCCCTGTTGATTGGAGCCTCTTTTTTCTCACTATTTCCGCTCTTTTGGACTATAAGTACTTCAATAAAGGATCGAGTAGATACTTATAGCCTGCCACCAAAGTTCTTCAGCTTTACTCCCACCCTAAAGAACTACACATCGCTTTTTGCCCTAGAGAAGTTTTGGCAAATCTATTCCAATAGCATCATCATTACACTGGGAAGCACGCTCATTTGTTTGGTGATCGGAAGTCTTGCAGCCTATGCATTAGCAAGAAAACCACGATTCAGGGGTAGAACTCCCTTAGAGGGATTGATGATTGCTGTGAGAGCGCTTCCAGCGATCGTGTTGCTCTTGCCAATATACAAACTCAGCTCATTTCTAGGTCTCTATGATTCAAAAATTGGATTAATTCTGATTTTTGCAGGCTTTAATATCCCATTTGCAATTTGGTTATTGATGAGTTTTTTTGAACAGATACCAGTTGAAATTGAAGAATCCGCTAGAGTCGATGGGGCTTCAACCTTCAAATTGTTTACTCGAATCATCTTGCCATTAGCGGCGCCTGGCTTGGTGGCCACTGGGATATTTGTTTCTCTTCTTTCTTGGAATGAGTTTCTAATTCCTGTGATTATGGCTGGAGAGAACTCAAAAACTCTTCCAGTTTTGGTTGCCAGTTTCATAAGTAATCGCACCCTTGATTGGGGTCCTATGGCAGCTGCCGCCACGGTGGCCTTGATACCGATAGTCCTTTTGACGGTCGTAATTCAGCGCTGGTTGGTGGCTGGACTTTCAAGCGGGGCCGTTAAGGAGTAGATGTCGAACCAAATAATCAATTCGCTCACTTGGAGAAACGCTTTCCCACAACAACTTCATCTCCAACCTGTAAAAGCTCTATGTATCCAAGAGCTGCATAAAACTGCAAACCTCGCTCGTTATGAGAAGAGACCCGAAGATGAAAACCTACAGAGCCGAGTTCCTGTAACTGTTTCTCCATCTGCGCCATCATTTTTCTACCCCAGCCTTTTCCTTGAATCTCAGGGAGTAAATCGATATGTCCATGAGAGGGAAAATCTTTAAGTATTTCAGAAGGTGATAAAGTAGGAAAGAATATTTCCCGGACTAACCAATCATCTTCAATAGTATGTTTTAGCTCAGCATATTTGATTTGTAATTTCGGCCACCAGTTCTTCTTGCAGATACTTTGAAAGAGTTCGGTATCAAGAACACAGAGCCCATATCCAACAGTTTTTCCTGACTGAGAAAGAAGGTTACTGGTCTCACTTGCATGAGTAACATAAGGGCCGACAAACACTTCACCGAGCATCTGATCATTTCTAAATAGCGCTGTGGCATCACTTCCAGAGTTACCAGTCTTCAAAGTTACAAAATACAAATCAGCCAAATCATCAAGCCTCGCCTGCTGAATCTCAATTTCTGGCATGCGAGAATAATCTCTTATTCGCTGTTGTTTTGGCGAGCGCAATCTGGTCTATAGCAAATCAAGTTTTCAACTATAATTTACGCCTAAAAAATCAGATCTAGTCCAGACTGGTCTGATAATTTCTCGTTCCAGACTCTAGATTTATCTAGCTTCACACAATACCCTCAGAAACATGAATGCCGATAAAGCTGCAATAAGGGCTAAAGAGCAATTATTGAGTTTGCTTTCTCAGCTTCACCAGGGCGCCCGTCTGCCTGGCGAGAGAACGCTCTCTGAGGAATTTGGAGTTTGTCGCGTTACTTTAAGGCGAGCGATTGAAGATTTTATCTCAGATGGAAGACTTGAGAGACGAGCCCGCTCGGGAACCTACATCAAGAGACCCATGATTTCATCAGAGATGCGTCTGAAGTCATTCACTGAAGAAATCAGAGCTAGAGGGCAAGAACCATCCTCTAGCCTAATTTCATTTAAGAAGACTAATGCAAATATAAGTGTTTCAAAATTATTAAGAATCAACCGAGGAGACGATATATTTCAAGTCACAAGACTGCGCCTGGCAGATCAAATGCCAGTTGCTCTGGAAACACTTCGTATCGCTTGCAGCTCAATACCAAATCTAACCCCTGAAGATCTCAAGGGTTCTATATATGATGTTTTTTCAAAGAAATTTGGAATTAGAATCATGAGTGCTAAAGCAGGGATCACCGCTCACAACCCGAGTGAAAAAGATAGAAATCTTCTCCAGACTTCATTAAAAACTCCCTGTCTCCTTATTAAGATGTTGGATTTAGATCAATTTGGTAAACCTGTAATGACAGCTGAATGTCTCTATAGAAGCGACTTATTTGAATTACAAATAGAAGTAAGTGCAACTATTGAGGAAACAAGGAGTCAAAAAGTTTCATGAAGTCTCACCAAGAGTACTTATCAAATCTAATTGAACTATTGACAAGATTGCGTCAAGACTGCCAACAAGTCGAAGATGCTGCTGGTCTAATTGCCCAATCACTTCAAAAGGATGGATTGATACATATTTTTGGTACAGGCCATTCTCATATGTTGGCTGAGGAGATGTTTTATAGGGCCGGGGGGCTTGGCGCCGTAAATCCAATCCTTGAGGAAGACTTAATGCTTCACAAAAATGCTAGTAGGAGCACCGAACTAGAGCGAAATCCCGCACTAGCCATCAATATTTTGGCTAAACACAAACTACGCAAAGGTGATGTCTTCATCATTGCATCAAATTCTGGTGGCAATGCCCTGGTAGAAGCGATTGCAAATCAAGTGAAAGAGCGGGGTTTGATGTTAATCGCTATCACAAGCCTTAAACACGCAACATCCCCAGCAGCCAGAGTGCATGGAAGAAAAATTCATGAGCTTGCGGATATAACGATAGATAACCTGGGGCAGGTTGGAGATGCGACAATTTCCTATTTGGGACTTGAGGAAAAGACTGGTCCAACATCCACAGTTATAGGGGCAGCGATAGTCAATGCACTTGTAGTCCGAGCAGTAGAAATCATGATTGAAAACGGTAGCAAGCCTGAAATATTTAGTAGCAGTAACACTTTGGAGGGTGATGCAAGAAATTCAGAGTTACTATCTATACTCAAAGAGCGAGTCTCAATATTATGAGTGATCCTAGGGTTAGGACATGCTAAGTCTTGGAATTGATGGAGGCTCATCTTCAGCGAAGTGGAGCTTGGTTGATGGATCGGGCGCTATAAAGGCTAGAGGAAATTCAGCTCCAATTGATGGCCATCTTTACCGGGTCGAGTCACAGGTTAAGTTTGATAATTTTCTAAAAGAACTAATTTTACATCTAGGTGATCTAAGGCCGGATGTCATCACTCTAGGAATCACTGGATTAGGTGCATCAGAAGTGATTCGAGAAAAGCTTCTCAAGTTCTTTCCTCAATCCAAATTATTTATAGGAACAGATGTAGGCCTTGCCTACAGATCAACCTTTGATCCAGGAGAGGGTATCTATTTATACGCTGGAACTGGATCAATCACAGTTCATATCGACTCAAAAGGCAAGGAGGTAAGTATTGGTGGTTGGGGATATTTGTTAGGAGACGAGGGAGCTGGCTACTGGATTGGACATCAAGCCTTACGTTGGCTGGTTACACAGTTTGAAGATTTAGATTCCTTAGATCTCTTATCTAATAATCTGTCACAAGCTATCGGAGTACACGACTGGCCAGGTGTTAGGGAGTTTGTCTACTCAAATGATAGGTCAAAAATTGCCAGCTTGGTTCCAATTATCAGTACTTCAGCCGCACAGGGATCAGAGAGTGCGATTGCAATTTTAAATAGAGCTACTGATTGCCTTGTAGAATTGGTGAAGCGGATGGAAAGGCGATTAGGTTCCCCGGAGATACCTGTTGCTTTTGGCGGTGGCATAGCCCAAGAATCTCTTGGTATAGGAAGCAAAATAGGGGCAAAGTTAGGTAGAGAGATAAAAATTGATTCTCATGATCATTCATTTACTGCTGCAAAATTAGGCTTAGTAAAATAATTTGATTGGTGCTGGCTCAGAATGACTTTCCAGCTCTAACAGGTTCTCAAGATGAGATTCTCGCCTCCTTGAATTGGGGGCAAGGCCTCGTCGAGGCTTATCGACTACGCCAAGAGGCCTATCTATACTCTCACAATGAACATTAGCGCCACGGAGTTTCTCCTCCTTGGTGTCGGCGCATTTATTCTAACTGGGACGCTGACTTGGCCTGTAAGAAAAGTGGCACTCTGGATTGGTGCAATGGATCTACCAAATATTGAGCGAAAGACACAGAAAGAGGCCGTTCCGTATTTGGGTGGCATCTCTATCGCAGCATCAATTTGTATTGTGACCTATAGCGCCATCTATATCGCTGATGATACAGCAACGACATTTCCTCTTGTGAGTTATTTGTTAGTACCTGCAGTTGTGATGGGATTAATGGGATTAGTCGATGATTTGCGGGGATTACAACCTTGGCCTAGATTGATATTTCAAACCGTAGTTGGAATTATAATTTCAGCAGTTGTAATTAAAAATCAATTTACAGGCTCTCCAACAGGTAATGAGCTTCTTGATAATGCATTATTTGTTGTATGGATTGTGGGGATGACTAACTCAATCAACTTTTTTGATAATTTAGATGGGGGAGCAGCAGGAACAGTCGCAATTTCTTCACTTGGGATTTCGTATATCGCATACTCTGGTGGGCAGCAGTTAGTAACGGCGCTATCTTTTGTCACGGCATGTGCCTGCCTCGGTTTTCTTCTATGGAATAGGGCACCAGCACGTATCTATATGGGCGATGCAGGTGCTTTATTTCTCGGCGTAGTCGTGAGTGTTTTGACGATTCGCCTTGATTCTGGAATCCAACCACAGTGGCGCTCACTCGCCTTACTTCCGATTCTGCTCGCCGTGCCGATATTAGATACAAGTGTCGCCGTTCTCTCTCGACTGCGGCGAGGCATCTCACCTTTCCAAGGCGGCCGCGATCATTTATCCCACCGTTTGATGCGCAAGGGCTTAAGTAAGAAATACGCTGCATATGCGCTCTGGGCGATGCAGGCCGGCTTTGTGGCCTGCGCAGTAATTATTTATCAGCGCTCAGAAACTCTGGGTGCCTATGTCTTTATGGTTACTCTTGGCCTCTGGCTTGCCGCCTTCATTTGGTTTTGGCGCGTTCCAAGCAGCGATTAAGGCCGCCTTAGCTCAGTTGGCAGAGCGTCGCTCTCGTAAAGCGAAGGTCTCGGGTTCGATTCCCGAAGGCGGCTCAAGAAAGAGCGTTGAGCTCTTCTACCTCAGCGTTCGTTAATTTAATTATCTGAATGATCTCCTCTAACTGCGCCACTGTGCGGGCAGATGCGATAGGTGCGCTCACAGTGGGTTGGGCCCGAAGCCATGCAAGTGCGATGGAAGATAAGGGCGCATTGTTATGGCTTGCTGAGATCTTATCCATTGCAGCGATGATGGCAAAGTTTTTATCCGTTGCATATTCGCGGGCACCGGCTGCACGCTTCGAATCGACCTCTTCGATGCCAGGTCGATACTTGCCTGATAAAAAGCCACGAGCAATTCCGTAAAAAGGGATGTTAGAGATCCCAAGATCTCCTACAGTTTGAGCCATTTCACCTTCGTAGGTTTTACGATCCACGAGATTATAGAGATCCTGTACTGCGATATAGGCAGGGATGTTGTTTGCCTCGCTATATTGGATCGATTCGCGCAGACGAGTGGCAGTGAAGTTAGAGGCGGCGATGTGGCGCACCTTGCCTTGTGCAATTAATTGGGCATATGTGCCCAAGGTCTCTTCCAACGAAATACTTGCATCATCCTCGTGGCTGTAATACAGATCGATGTAATCACTCTGCAGTCGATCAAGTGATTCATCACAAGCCAAGAAAATATTCTTCGCAGACAATCCACGCCGGCCATCCAATTTTGCAACCTTGGTTGCGACTACCATCGCAGCGCGATTGCCTCGGGCCTTCATCCACGAACCGATGATGCGCTCTGACTCACCACCGATATGACCCGGCACCCACTGGTTATACATATCTGCCGTGTCGATGAAGTTTCCATTATGGGCGGCGTAGGCATCTAAGACGGCATGGGACTGTGTGGCATCAGCGTTACTGCCAAAGATGTTGGTGCCAAGGCAGAGGGGATGAACTAAGAGCTCGGTCTTTGGGATAGTGAGCATGGATGCACGATAAGGCACAATGGGCGCATGGTCGAAACGGCGGGTGGATTCACTAGTGCAGGGCTTGCGTTAGAGGCCCAAACCCTGCAACTTGCATCACTTTCTCACAGGCAGGACGTTGAGATCGGTGAGTTGACTTGAGCATCTGGGTCGCAGGTGAACTCATCATCGATATCTTGCCAACGGGTCCGGTAGTCGGAGGTGGGCCTGCGAATACCGCCAAAGCACTTGCGCGCTTAGACCATGCCGTTGATTTCATCGATGGGATCTCATCTGATGCATTTGGTGAGATGGCGCGCAAAGAGCTGAGCAGTGATGGTGTGAGTTTAAATCTATCCCATATCAGCGATAAACCAACGTGCACGGCCACTATCACCTTAGATGTAAAAGGTGGTGCAACTTATGAGTTTATGATTGAGGGCAGCGCTACCTTTGATTTCGAGCATTCGTGGCTACCCGATCCCGAGAGGCTCAAGCCATCGGCCCTACATATAGGTAGCCTGGCCACGATAATCGAGCCTGGAGCAAGTGTTCTCTTTGATTGGGCGATGCGGGTCGGTGAATTTGCACCGATCCTCTTTGATCCCAATATCCGTCCCTCACTCATGTCAGATCGCGCTACCTATCGTGCATCCGTGGAGAGATGGATCTCTATCTCATCAGTTGTAAAACTCAGCGATGAGGATATGCAGTGGCTTTATCCCGATGAGCCAATCGATGAGGTTGCACGGCGTTGGATCGCAGGTGGTCTCTGTCTTGTGGTGATCACTCGTGGAGCCAATGGCCTGGTTGGTTTTACTGACGGGGATATGCAAGAGGTCGATGCGCCAGATGTATCTGTAGTCGATACGGTCGGTGCTGGAGATAGTGTGGGTGCGATTATTGTCGAGGCGATAATCTTTCACTCTGTTGCTAGCCTTCGCTCGCAAGTATTACGAGATGTGCTTCACCGTGCCGCAGTTGCAGCCGGTATCACCTGCTCACGCAGCGGGGCGCAGCCGCCGTATTCGCACGAACTAACAAAGGCGATGGAAAATAATGCAGTTCATTGATGACGCCGAGTTTCAGGTCGCAATCGATGACGACAATGGCGCACGGATTACCTCGCTGCGCTGGCGCGATAATGAGTTTGCAGTTCAGTTTCGTGGACAGGTAGCCACATCGGGCTGGTATGCGATGGCGCCATGGGCTGGGCGAATCAATGAGGGATTGATTACCAATCCTGCGGGTCAGAGCTTTCAACTACCAGCGACGATCGATCCACCCCATGCACTGCACGGCTTTGGTCTTATTAGTTCGTGGCAAGAGATCGGGCCTGGCCGCTCGCTCTTACATCTGCCTGCGCCATATAACGGTGCCACTGTCGAACAGCGCATAGAAGTATTAGATGATGCGCTGCGTTGGTCCCTTGAGTACGAGGCAAATGGCTGTGATCTGCCGGCCTGGATGGGGATGCATCCATGGTTTGCACGCGATTTAGATCGTGGTGGTAGCGCCGAAGTTGAGTTTGATGCAACGCAGATGTTGGTGCGTGGCAGTGATGGGATTCCAACGGGAGAGCGCAGTGCGCCAAGTGCACCGCCTTGGGATGATGCCTTCACTGGTATCAAGGGGACACCGGCAGTTGTATGGGCCGATGTTGCGCGCATCTCAATTGAAAGTGATGCACCGTGGTGGGTTGTCTACACGGAGGACTCAGATGGGGTGTGTATCGAACCACAGACTGCGCCCCCTGATGCAGCGAACTTAGGAATAAGCGGTGAGGACTACATTGAGGCCCTCTTTGTCTTCGAGCGATTAGATCTGGATTAGAGATGATTAATCGCACACGCCTTGCACAGTTGCGCATAAAAGAGGATGCACGTTTCTTATCTTTGCATCCTAAAAGTGGAGAGTTATTTGAGCAGGGCAAAGCGAGCATGCCTGGTGGTGTGCCGATGTCTTGGATGGCCAAGTGGCCTGGTGCCTATCCAGTATTTGTAGAGAGTGCCAAAGGCGCGCACTTTAACGATGTCGATGGCAATACATATATCGATTTTTGTTTAGGCGATACAGGCTCGATGACTGGGCACTCACCCGATGCAACGGTCGCTGCGATTTGCGAGCAGGTGGGTAAAGGAATCACCTCGATGCTACCCACTCAAGATGCAGCCATCGTCTCTGGCGAGCTCGCTCGTCGCTTCGGACTGCCGCTATGGCAGTTCACTGTCTCTGCAACCGATGCCAACCGACACGTCATCCGATATTCGCGCATGATCACCGGTCGATCAAAAATCATTGTGATCGATCGCTGCTATCACGGCTCTGTCGATGAGAGCTTTGCAACTTTGGATACAGGTGGAAACACAGTGGCCCGTGAAGGAAATATCGGTGCACCTGTCGCACTCGATCAAACGACCCGCGTAGTTGAGTTCAACGATATTACCGGTATGGAAAAGGCACTGGCACATGGCGATGTTGCAGCGATCCTGATGGAGCCTGCGATGACGAATGTTGGAATCGTTCTTCCACAGGCAGGATATCTAGAGGCGGTGCAGACACTTGCAAAGAAATACGGCACCATCCTGATCATCGATGAGACCCATACCATCTCTGTTGGACCTGGTGGAATGACGGCAGATCGTGGACTCAAACCAGATTTCTTGACTATCGGTAAAGCGATTGGTGGCGGTATTCCAACTGGAACATTTGGGATGACCCAAAAAATCGCAGATGAAATTGCCCGTCTCGTTGAGCTAGAGATCATCGATACTGGTGGTATCGGGGGAACATTGGCGGGAAGTGCCTTCTCACTAGCTGCGATGCGGGCGACGTTGAGTGATGTCCTTACACAAAAAAACTTTGATCATATGATCGATCTGGGCACTCGCTGGTCTGATGGTGTCGATAGTGCAATTGATGAGTTTGATCTGCCATGGACAGTGAATCGCCTAGGTGCGCGTGGTGAATATATGTTTTCCAAACTTGCGCCAGTGACGGGGGCTGAGGCCAATAACGCTGGTGACTTTGAGTTGGAGCAGTACATCCATCTGCGCATGCTCAACGATGGATTCTTGATCACTCCATTTCACAATATGGCGCTGATGTGTCCTGATACAACAGCGGCCGATGTGGATGCCCATACCAAGTCTTTTAGGGCTATGTGCGCTGAACTAGTTCAGTGATAGCCTGCCGCGCATGGCCTACGACGTCGAGGAAATTCGCTCCCATTTTCCATCACTTAATACCGGCCTTGCATTCTTTTGTGGGCCAGGGGGCAGTCAAGTACCAGATGTCGTTGGAGCAGCCATTGCCGGCGCTATCACTAAGCCGATTTCAAACCGCAATACCAACACCGAATCAGAGAAGAACGCCGAGGAGATTGTGCAGGGCTTTCGCGCAGCAGTGGGTGATCTCATCGATGTCGATCCACGTGGGGTCATCTATGCCCGCTCATGGACACAGCTCACTTATGATTTCTCGCGCACCTTGGCTAAGGGTTGGGGGCCGGGTGATGAAATTGTCGTTTCTCGCCTGGATCATGATTCAAATATCCGTCCGTGGATCCAAGCGGCCGAAGCAGTTGGGGCAACCGTGCGTTGGGCAGAGTTCGATGCACAGACATCAGAGCTCACTCTCGCCGCTGTCGAGGCGGTTTTATCGCCTGCAACCAAATTAGTTGCGATCACAGGTGCTGGAAATACGATCGGCACCCGTCCAGATCTCAAGGCGATCGGTATCGCTGTGCACAAAGTTGGTGCACTCTTCTTTATTGATGGTGTGCATTTGACACCGCATGCAGCAATAAGTGCTCGGGAGATAAGTGCCGATTTTTACGGACTATCTTTCTATAAGTTGATGGGACCTCACTGCGCCGCCCTTGCTGCATCCCCGGCACTACTTGAAACATTAAATAATGACAAGTTATTACCTGCAACCAATGCCGTTCCAGAGCGCTTTGAGTTTGGAACTCTGCCCTATGAACTTATGGCAGGGTGCATCGCTGCCGTTGATTTCATCGCAGAAATGGCCCCAGGTAATGCTACGACTCGTCGCGAGAGAATCGTGAACTCAATGAATGCCCTTGAAAAGTATGAGGATGAGCTACTGGAGTATCTTGAGAGTGGCATCAAAGCGCTGCCAAATGTGATTATGTATGGCCATGCATCGCGGCGTACACCAACGATCTACTTTTCATTCACCGGTCACACCAGCGCCGATATCTACAAGGCAATGGCCAAAAAGAAGGTCACTCTTCCAGCATCAAATTTCTATGCCCTCGAGGTCTCGCGCAAGTTAGGCCTAGGTGATGCGGGGGCTCTGCGCGCTGGTCTTGCTCCTTACTCCACACGCAATGATGTCGATCGCTTGGTCGCTGGCCTGTTGGAGTTAGTTAAACCCTAAGGATTTGTAGAGATTGAGTGCCTTTTCATTATCTGCATCGACATACAACATCGCATCCTTGATACCTTTATCAACAAGGTAGTTCAAAGCTTTGATTGATACTGCGCGGGCGATGCCATGACCATGATGATCGGGATGAGTACCGACGACGTAGAGCTCGCCAACAGGTGCCTTGTTGACAAGCTCGCGATGGATCTTGGTCCAACAACTGCCAACGAGTTGGCGATTCTCAACCGCTAAGAAGAAGCCATCGGCATCAAACCAGGACTCGGCCATACGATTTTCAACATCTTGCATCGTCCAGTTACCTTGATCAGGGTGATGGGCAAAGATCAGATTGTTAAGATCCAACCACAATTGCTTGTCCTTTGTGGGATCAAATGATTCGATAGCAAAGCCATGATCTGTATCAGGGATACGCCCTTGCAGGCTCCGGTGAATTTTGAGGATATGGCGCATGATTAGATGCGATTTTTAATGGAGCTCTCTTTGGCACCATTTGGCATCGTAAATCGATAGCCAACGTTACGGACAGTGCCGATGAGCGCCTCGAACTCTGGCCCTAACTTTGAACGTAGCCGACGGATATGCACATCAACGGTGCGGGTTCCACCAAAGTAGTCATAGCCCCAAATCTCTTGGAGCAACTGTGCACGCGTGAATACGCGACCTGGGTGCTGGGCCAGGTATTTCAATAGTTCGAACTCTTTGAATGTGAGATCTAAGGCATTTCCTTTAAGGCGGGCGGTGTAACTCGCCTCATCAATAACGACATCACCTGTGCGGATCTCACCAGCATGAGGATCACTCATAGCCATAACGGCTTGGTGTTTTCCAACTGCGATACGGATGCGTGCATCGACCTCGGCCGGTCCAGATGTATCGAGTAAAACATCATCGATTCCCCACTCGGCGCTGACTGCAGAGAGACCACCTTCGGTTGCAATGACAATAATGGGACAGCCAAGACCGGTCGTTGCCAGTAAACGTGCAAGTGATTTGGCTGCGGGCAGATCACGACGTGCATCCAAAAGAATAAGATCGGCATCTGGTGTATCGATCAAGACACTAGCCTCTGCCGGCAATATGCGAACGTGATGCGCAAGCAGAGAGAGCGCAGGTAGAACTTCAGTGCTGGCCAGTTGAGTATGTGTGAGTAGCAATACTTTGGCCATTGCGCAATCCTACCCGCAGCCAAACCCACCCACTACCTGCATATTCAACCCTGAATGAGCCCGTGCGCCATAAATTCCTTGATGACCTAGAGTTAGAGTATGAAGGCGCCGAATGAACTCCGCGAAAAGGGATTGCGACTCACACCTCAACGTGAGCTTGTCTTATCTGCCGTGCGCGAGCTTGGCCACTCAACCCCAGAGCAGATCGCCGAGAAGGTGCGCTTGACCCACCCTGGCATCAATCTCTCAACTGTGTATCGAAATCTTGAGACGTTGGAGAACGTTGGCTTGGTGCTACACACACACCTTGGTCATGGTGGTGCTACCTACCATGCAGCAGAGGAGCTCACACATCTGCACCTTGTCTGCGGCACATGTGGCTCAATTGGTGATGCACCGATCGAAGTTGCAGCCAACTTTGTCAACGCCTTAGCCGATGATTACAGTTTCAAGACCGATGTCACACACTTTGCAGTTTACGGAACCTGCGCCAGTTGCCAATGAGCGCTGTTCTCGTTGAAGATGGTGTCGATAAGGGGGCTATCTGGCACTTTGGTGAGCCAGTTAAAGAGGGGCGCGCACTAGAGGCCGGCACAGCATGGGCCGATCTCTCACATCTGGATATTATCGCCGTGAGCGGAGAGGATCGCTTGAAGTGGTTACATGATTTAACCACACAGTTTCTGAGCGACTTAGAGGCAGGAACCTGGAGAGCTGGGATGATCTTGGATCCTCAAGGACATATTGAGTATCAGTTCAATGTAGTCGATGATGGTAAGACAACATGGCTGGTTCTAGATCCGGGCTATCGGGATGGGCTAGTGACTTATTTAACAAAGATGAAGTTCATGTTACGTGTGGATGTGCGGGATGCAAGTGGGGAGTTTGCAGTGTTGCGTGCACCTGGTGCTGCAACCGATATCGGTGGGCCATTTGCGCTAGTACCACGCACTGAGATTGATTACATGCGTGCAGGCTTTGATGCAGTGGCAACCCAGGTCGGTACATGGGCACTCGATGCGCAGCGTGTGGCCGCGGGCCGGCCACGTATTGGTTTTGAGACCGATCACAAGTCGATTCCTAATGAGATAGGTGTATTAAATACTGCGGTGCATATGAATAAGGGCTGTTATCGTGGACAAGAGACGGTAGCCAAGATATTTAATCTTGGAAATCCTCCGCGGCGCTTAGTGATGCTCCATCTAGATGGCAGTGAAGTCGGCTTTCCCGCCAAGGGTACAAAGGTAGAGAACGATGGTGTGGTCGTAGGTTTTATCGGTACTGTTGCACGGCATCACGAACTTGGAACGATCGCCCTTGCAATCGTTAAGCGAAATACTCCGACAGATGCAACCCTTAGCGTCGATGGGATTCCCGCCTCGCAGCAAGTGATTGTTTAACCGCTATTCTGTAGCCATGGAGCTCTTTACCTCGATAATCCTTGGCCTTGTCGCCATCGCATTGGGGATAGCGCTCATCATCTATGCATTCAAAGGTCGCCAATCACAGGCCCGTCGCTCTCCGAGATTTAGAGGCCGCCCGTAGATGGTCTTTACGATTCCGCAAGGCCTACACCCAGATTTAAATCCACTTGCATGGTTGGTCGGTACATGGCGCGGAAAAGGTCGTGGTGAGTATCCCAACATCGAAGCATTTGAGTTCGCTCAAGAGGTCGTCTTTAACCACGATGAACGCCCTTTTTTAAACTACTACTCACGTTCATGGATCTTAGATAAAGAGGGCGAAATTGTGCGCCCTGGAGGTTCAGAAACTGGATTCTGGCGCCCGAAACCTAATAATGTTTTAGAGGTAGTTCTTGCACATAACACTGGTATCGCTGAGGGTTGGGTCGGAACCTTTGATGGTCCAAAGATTCAACTCGTTATGGATCAGGGATATTCAGCGCCGACTGCAAAGATTGTTACTGCAGGTGTTCGATTGTATGGACTTGTCGCTGGCGAGCTTTTTTACGCATATGACATGGCTGCAGAGGGACAAGAGTTACAGGCTCATATCTGGTCCTCCCTTGAGCGCCAGAGTGAGTAAGTGATGTTGGGCGAAATCCTTGCCGAAGTAGTTCGTAGTGGAGTCGTCGAATCCATCCACGCAGGACATTTTGTTGCACTCAATAGTGATGGCTCGATACTTACCCAAAAGGGTGATCCTACGCGAGCGATGTATTCACGCTCATCGCTGAAATCGATTCAAGCATCTGCGATGGTGCGTGCTGGTTTAGATCTTGAGCCACGCCTGCTCGCACTTGTCTGTGCCAGCCATGCAGGTACAGCGATGCATCAAGATGGCGCCTTGGAGATCTTGGGCAAGGCCGGCCTAGATGCATCTGCGCTGATGTGTGTGATGGATCGGCCATTGGATGAACTTCTTCGCCGTAGCGCTGTACCGACACGCCTTGCAATGAACTGCAGTGGAAAACATGCAGGGATGATTCTGACCTGTCACATCAATGGATGGCCCATTGATTCTTATCTCGATGAGTCACATCCGCTGCAGATTGCAATCAAGGACGAGGTTGAAACCATGAGCGGTGAGAAGATCTCACTTGTAAGCGTCGATGGTTGTGGTGCACCCTTATTTATGTTCTCTCTACTTGGTTTGGCGCGAGCGGTGCGTGCCTTAACGCTCTCGACTGATCGCGTGCACCAGGCCGTCGTGCAGGCCTGCCGTGAAAATCCCGAGATGGTCTCAGGCCAAGGCCGGCTTGCAACAAGGATGATGCAGAGTATTCCTGGATTATTTATGAAGGATGGTGCTGAGGCCTTTAATGTCGCATCTCTGCCCGATGGGCGCACATTCGCATTGAAGATCAGTGATGGAAATTCCCGCGCAATCCCTGCAGTGAGTGCGGCGATTTTGAAGCTCTTTGGCGTTGATGCCCATGAAATACCTGATCCTGTCTATGGTGGCGGCAAAGTAATTGGCTCTATTCGCGCAACCTTCTGACAAGTCGTACCCTTATCTGATGAACGGACGCATTGCGACGGTAATGGTGCATACATCCCCACTGGATCAGCCGGGTATTGGCGATGCTGGTGGCATGAATATCTATGTCCTTGAATCTGCGGTGCGTATGGCGGCGATGGGTGTCGAGGTCGATATTTTCACGCGCCGCACTGAGAAACAATTTCCAGAGATCGTTGAGATCTCAAAGGGTGTTCGTGTTCGATACTTTGATTGCGGACATGGCCCCTTAACAAAAGAGCAGTTACCGGCGCACATCCTCGGACTCTCAAAGGCCTTCCAACGGATTATCAAAGATGAAAACTACGATGCAATCCACTCACATTATTGGCTCTCAGGAAAAGTAGCGATGCCTGCAGCGGCACAGTTAGGCATCCCACTGGTTCACACCATGCACACGATGGCACGTGTTAAGAATTTGAATCTTGCAGAGGGAGAGAGCCCTGAACCTATGATTCGAGTTCAAGGTGAGACACAGATCGCCGCTGCCGCTGCCGCCCTGATCGCTAACACTGACTCTGAGGCGGCCAGTCTCGTCTCACTTTATGACGCCTGTCCTGACACGGTACATGTTGTTAATCCCGGTGTAGATCTGGATCTATTTACCCCAGGTGATGGTCGCATATCCGCGCGCAAAGAGATCGGTGTTCCAGAGGAGGCATTGGTCATCACCTTTGTTGGACGTATTCAGGCGCACAAAGGTCCGGAGGTATTGATACGCGCTGCGCTAGAGCTAGTCAAGCACTCTCCGATGATGCGTAAAAAGTTGATGATCAACATTATTGGTGGTGCATCTGGTGCCAACACTGAAGAGGTCGAGCGGCTCAAAGAGTTGACGGTGTGGCTGGGCATTGATGATGTGGTGCATTTTGCACCTCCTGTGCCGCGCAAAGAGTTAGCACAGTGGTATCGCGCCGCTGACTTGGTCTGTGTCCCTAGTTACTCTGAAAGTTTTGGATTAGTCGCACTCGAAGCCCAAGCCTGCGGCACACCCGTTGTAGCAACTGCCGTTGGTGGTCTGCGCACCGCGGTTGCAGATGGAATCTCTGGTGTCTTAGTCGATGGGCATGACCCTAAGGCCTGGTCCTCTGTCCTTGCCCGCCTATTACAAGAGCCACAGCGCCGTGTACTTCTCTCACTCGGTGCGACCGAGCACGCCTCACACTTTGGCTGGGATGCAACGGCCCGTGGGACTTTAGATATTTACGACCAAGTAATAACAGAGAATAACGCTGCGGCAAAAATAGCGGGACAGTGATGGCGGCGATCGACCCCCGGATCACTATCGAGGAGTTTCTTGACTCCCATGATCTCGATTTTGAGAGGAAAGATAGCTCCACATTTCTTATCACCCTACCCGGTGAGAAGAAGCTTCAGACGCACTGCGCCCTCATAGTGGGCGATCACTCGTTGAGTATCAACGCCTTTGTGATCCGAAAACCTGATGATAACGAAGCGGCAGTGCACTCCTGGTGCATGGCTAAGAACTCATCACTCTATGGCATCGCATTTGCGATCAATGAGCTGGGAGATATCTTCTTAGTCGGTCGTCTACCTTTACCCGCCGTGACAGATCGAGAGATTGACCGATTGGTCGGTGCGGTCCTAGAGATTTCAGATTCATCATTTAATCCACTGCTCGAACTCGGCTTTGCAAATGCGATCCGTCGTGAATGGGCTTGGCGTGTATCGCGCGGTGAATCACTGGCGAATTTAGATGCTTTCAAGCATCTGGTTTAGGATGTACCCATGAGCGTTTTCGAACTAATCCTTCTGCGCCACGGTGAATCACAGTGGAACGCTAAGAACCTCTTCACGGGTTGGGTCGATGTCGCTCTATCGAGTAAGGGTGAGGAAGAGGCCAAACGTGGTGGAGCGATGCTCGTTGAGCGCGCTCTGCTACCCGACGTGCTGCATACATCCTTGCTGCGCCGTGCGATCCATACATCGCAGTTGGCACTTGATGCCTGTGATCGTGCCTGGATTCCTGTTGAGCGATCATGGCGATTGAATGAACGTCACTATGGCGCACTTCAAGGTAAAGATAAGGCCGCGACGCTGGCCCAATATGGTGAGGAACAATTTGCTCTCTGGCGCCGCTCATTTGATGTCGCTCCACCACCGATCAATGATGCAGATGAGTTCAGCCAGGCAAGGGATGAGCGCTACGCCGATATCTCAGTGCCTAAAACTGAGTGTCTCAAGGATGTTATCGAGCGAATGCTGCCCTACTGGTATGAATCGATTGTGCCTGATTTAAAGCGTGGCAAGCGGGTTTTGGTGACGGCCCATGGCAACTCACTGCGCGCCTTGGTCAAGCATTTAGATGGGATAAGTGATGCAGATATCTCAGATCTAAATATTCCAACTGGAATCCCGTTGTATTACAAACTCAATTCCGATCTATCTCCAGTTCTTAAAGGTGGGGAGTATCTAGATCCACTTGCTGCAAAGGATGCGATCGCAGCGGTTGCAAATCAAGCTCTTAAAACTACTTAGTAGGAGTAGCTACAGCATCCATCTGCGCCGTAATCCCAGCATAATCATCGCGCTGATCCCGCACTATCGCTGTTAGCGTCAACTCTCCTGCGCGGGCAAAGAATAAAGTAATCGTCACATTCTGACCGGCGACTGCGTCCAGAGCAGCAACCACGGCCTTTGCATTGGCCGATGCGCCTTCAAAGATGACGGGCTGGCCGTTCTTGATCGTTGTCATACCAGTTAAGGTGACAACTTGTGCATTTACCGCAAGTCCTAGGAGCACATCATCTGTCTTTGAGGTATTGATAATCGTTCCAACGATTACCCCTGCCTTCTCTGCAGTTTCAACCACTAAGAGGTTACGAACCTTGATCTCATGCTGATCATTAATGATCGCACCTTCGACACCATCGGTCACCTGCGTGATATTGCGTGACTCTGCATTTAAACCAGCCCCACATGCACTCAGTAAGAGCGCAAGAGATAAAGTCAATAGCGCGATACACATGCGAGGCATGGGCCATATTCTCTCATAGGAGATAAATAGCGAAATACACTGGTTTTAGGCCGTTAAGGGGCGGATGACTAGATAGAAAAACGCTGGTACAATTGTCCTCTACCGAAGGGCAACAGATGACATTTAAGGTCGGCGAAACCGTTGTTTATCCTCATCACGGAGCAGCTCTCATCGAAGCAATTGAAAAGCGTGTCATCAAAGGTGAAGAAAAGACCTATTTAGTGCTGAAAGTAGCCCAAGGAGATCTCACAGTTCGTGTTCCAGCCGAAAATGTGGATCTTGTAGGTGTTCGTGATGTCGTTGACTCGGCCGGACTAGATCGCGTCTTCAACGTTCTGCGCCAGCCATATACAGAAGAGCCAACGAACTGGTCACGTCGCTACAAAGCAAATCTAGAGAAGCTTGCCTCAGGAGATGTCATCAAAGTCGCCGAGGTCGTGCGTGATCTGTATCGCCGCGATCTAGATCGTGGTTTATCAGCTGGTGAAAAGCGCATGCTCGCCAAGGCGAAGCAGATCCTTGTATCAGAGCTCGCTCTTGCTGAGCGTACTGATGAGGTAAAGGCTGCAGTAATCCTTGACGAGGTTCTCGCCTCCTAAATTACATGTCAGTAACCGCCATCATCGCTGCCGCTGGTAGCGGTGAGAGATTCGGCGCAGGTATTCCAAAGGCGCTCATCCAACTTGGCGATAAAACTCTTCTGGAACATGCCGTTGCATCAATCTCTGCGATAGTCGATCAGATAATCATTAGTGCACCTGCCGGATTTGAAAAACAGATCTCAGAGCTTGTGGGTGCCGGCGTTGTTGTGGTCACAGGTGGTGCGACTCGCTCGCAGAGTGTGCGTGCAGCCTTGTCCCAGGCAACTGGGGATTATGTTTTAGTCCATGATGCCGCTCGTGCCTTAGCGAGCAGTGATTTGGCGGGTGCGGTACTTACCGCCTTGAAATCGGGCCATGATGCCGTGGTTCCAGCGTTGAGAGTCGTTGACACAATCAAAGTTGTAGATGCAGATAGCTTCGTTATATCGAGCTTGGATCGTGCATCTCTTGTCGGTGCTCAGACCCCGCAGGGTTTTAAGACATCGGTACTACGCGCAGCACATGCATCAGGGAGCAACGCCACCGATGATGGCGCACTTATTGAGGCAAGTGGTGGCAGGGTCAAGATCATCGCCGGTGAAGAGCGTGCACTCAAGATCACTACGCCAGCAGATCTACACACAGCACTTGCTTATCTTGGCTTCGATGAGACCTATCGCAGTGGAATCGGTGTCGATGCTCATGCATTTGCATCTGGTCGTCCATTGTGGCTGGCCTGCCTACTCTGGCCCGAGCACGATGGAGTCCAGGGTCACTCCGATGGCGATGTAGCAGCGCATGCAATATGCGATGCCTTATTCGCTGCAAGCCAGTTAGGTGATTTAGGATCGAACTTTGGAACCGATCGCCCAGAGTATGCCGATGCATCGGGTGCACAGATGCTCAAAGAGACGCTATCAATCGTCAGTGCCGCTGGATATTTGATCTCGAATGTCACGGTACAAATCATCGGTAATCATCCAAAGATCAGTGCGCGACGTGCCGAGGCGATTGCAGCGATCTCATCGGCACTTGGTGGCATTCCCATCTCATTATCGGCGACCACAACTGATGGAATGGGTCTGACAGGTGAGGGCAAGGGAATTGCCGCGATCGCATCGGCTCTTGTTTTCAAGCGATAGAATTAAGAAATGTCTGCTCTCAACTTATACGACACTGCAACGCGCTCTGTGAGTGAATTTGCTCCCATAAAGAGTGGTGAAGTCTCGATCTATGTATGTGGTGCAACAGTGCAGGCATCTCCTCATATCGGTCATATTCGCAGCGCAGTCAACTTCGATATTCTGCGTCGTTGGCTCATCTCATCTGGATACAAAGTGAGCTTGATCCGTAACGTCACAGATATCGATGACAAGATTTTGCATAAGGCGGGCCATGAAGATATGGCCTGGTGGGCGCTGGCGATGAAGTATGAGCGTGAATTCAGCGTCGCCTTTGATGCGCTCAATGTCATGCCCCCAACTTATGAACCTCGGGCGACGGGCCATATCACTCAGATGATTGAGTTGATGCAGATCCTCATCGATAACGGTTCGGCCTATGCCCCAGGTAATGGCGATGTCTATCTAGAGGTCCGGAAATTAGCTCGTTATTTAATACTCTCTGGCCAACGTATCGATGATCTTTTATCGGCTAGCGATGGCGAGGGTATCGCCTCAATGAAGCGAGATCCACATGACTTTGCACTATGGAAGGCCGCCAAGCCAGGTGAGCCATCATGGCCAACACCATGGGGAGCCGGCCGGCCGGGATGGCACCTTGAGTGTTCGGCGATGGCACATGCTTACTTAGGTGAGAGCTTTGACATACATGGTGGTGGCTTAGATTTGATTTTTCCACATCACGAGAATGAGATCGCCCAATCAGAGGCGGCGGGATATGGATTTGCTGCGCGCTGGATGCATAACGCATGGGTCACACAGTCTGGTGAGAAGATGAGCAAGTCACTCGGTAACTCACTACTCGTAGAAAAGATAGTGCAGCGTGTGCGTGGAATCGAACTACGCTGGTATTTAGGCAGCGCGCATTACCGCTCAATGCTCGAATATTCTCAAGGCGCCCTTGATGAGTCGGCCATCGCATTTCGACGCATAGAGAGTTTTCTTAAGCGCTCGGCAGAGCTTCTGGGTGAAATACCAGAGTGTGTCATCAGTGAGGAATTTGCCGCCGCTATGGATGATGATTTAGCGGTGCCTGCAGCCCTTGCCACTATCTCGCAGAATCTGCGCCTTGGAAATCAAGGGATCACCGATACAAACAAGGCTGCAATATCTAAAAACGCCAGTGAGATCCGTGGCGCACTGGAAATTTTGGGCTGTGATCCTTTTGATACTCACTTCAGTGCCAACGCCTGCGAGGATTTAACTCAGGCCATGGATGGTGTGGTGAAGTTGGCTCTTGCGCAGCGTGCAGCTGCACGTGAGCGTAAGGATTTTGCAGCATCTGATGCAATCCGAGACGGGCTATTGGCATTAGGAATTACAATTGAGGACACTGCACAAGGGCCACGTTGGTCGATGATGGAAAAGAGTTAATGATGGCCGGCAATTCATCCCGTAAGGGCGCAATCCGTGCATCGAAAAAAGGACCGGCCGGTGGCACGGGTGGAAAGAACAAGAAACGGCTGAGTGGGAAAGGGCCAACCCCCAAGGCTGAAGATCGCCCGTATCACGCCGCAGCAAAGCGTAAAAAAGCCGCTGTGAAAAAAAGTTCTAGTAAAACCTCTGCTCGTGGTGCTGGTCGGGTCACAAGTGGAGGAAGTGATGGCAAGGAGATGCGCTCAGCGCGTCCTGCGCGTGGTGATAGACCACGTGGTGAGATCGTTGCAGGTCGCAACGCTGTCCTTGAGGCGTTGCGCGAGAGTGTTCCATCAACTGAATTATTAGTAGCGCGCAGTATCGAGGTCGATGATCGCGTCGCTGAATCATTGAAGTTGGCGCTACATCTTGGACTTCCTATCCGCGAGGCACACCGCGCAGAGGTCGAGGGAATCTCTCCCAATAGTCAGGGGATAATTCTTGCAATCAAGCCCTTTCAATACTCAAGTTATGAAGAGATCATGCAGCGTGCACAACATCCAGCACTCATCGTCGCACTCGATGGTGTGACAGATCCCCGTAACTTAGGTGCGATCATCCGAAGTGCGGCGGCATTTGGCGCAGCGGGGGTTCTAATGACCGAGCGCCGTGCGGCATCGATGACAGCATCGGCATGGAAGGCATCATCTGGTGCTGCAGCGCGCTTACCTATTGCACAAGTGACAAACCTTGCCCGCACGATCGATGCAGCAAAGAAAGAGGGGCTCTTCGTCCTAGGCCTAGATGGTGAGTCCGAGGAGCTCATTGGCACTATCAAGATCGCATCCGAGCCGCTCATGATCATCGTGGGCAGTGAGGGCAAGGGTCTTGCACGTCTAACCCGCGAGAAATGCGATCTTGTGATCTCGATTCCAATCAGTGCAACCACTGAATCCCTCAACGCCAGTGTTGCAACGGCGATCGCACTCTTTTTCATAGACCAGGCACGCCGTAAGGGTTAATTGCAGTGAACTATCAACGTTTAATCGTCTTGGGTGACTCATACACCGAAGGTATGTGCGATGAGAAAAAATATGGAAACTACCGTGGATGGGCCGATCGAGTCGCTGATGTCATGACTCAACACCACCCAGATTTTACGTATGCCAATTTGGCGATTCGTGGAAAATTAGTGCACCAAGTTGTCGCTGAACAGATTGATGCGGCGATCGCCCAAGTCACTGGTCCAGATACTCTCATCTCTTTCCATGCCGGTGCCAATGATGTCATCCGCCCACGCTATGAATCCGAGACCGTCTTGCCTCTATATTCGGCGGCGGTGCGTCGCTTGGCGGCATCAGGTGCCACAATAATTTTATCTACTGTCTTAGAGCGCACAGGAAATAAGGGTCGTCTTGCCACGATGTGGGAGCAACGCTTCAGAGATTTTAATAACAACGTCCTCTCAGTTGGCGCTGAGGTCGGTGCAATCATCGCCGATGCCAATGATGAGATCGTATTTAGTGATACAAGATTCCTGGCCTTTGATCGGCTCCATCTGAACAAGGAGGGCCACTATCGTGTCGCTCAAGCGATCCTTCAACTTCTCAAACTTCCATTTGATCCGTCGTGGCAAGATCCATTGCCATATGTCAAAGCAAAGCCAAGAGCATTACGTATATTTGTGAAGGTGATGTGGTTTATTACCTTTGCTCTGCCATGGATGTGGCGCCGCTCGCGGGGTAAGTCATCGGGAGATGGACGTAGTTGCAAATATCCCACTGCGATTCATTGGCCGTTATCGCATTTAGATTGAGGTGACTGTCCACTCCCATGAATGCAGACCGGGCCTAATCACATACTTGGCAAGAGTGTCAGGCCCACAAGAGGCAGTACCAACTCCACGGTGAGCGCCATCAATATGTACGACAGTGTTACCACACGCTTTTACCTCTACATCATGAGTGGCATCGGCGAGATCAACGCTGCGGTGAGGCGTCACAGAGACTTGAAGCGGGCGAGAAAAGGCGATTCGAAGCCCACGTCCAGATGATTCTGTGAGTTCAATCCAACGAACTGCGTTGTGTCCACCATTTTCCTGTGGTCGCACGTATGGAATATATTGACTGGCCACGGTTGAGACATAGCGACCTATCGGTGCGATCTTTCGATCAGGATATGACTCGTGAGGACCCGATCCAAACCATGTGAGATCAGATAGTTGGCCATCGAGCTCAAAGTTGATTCCAACACGTGCAACATCATCCAACTGCTTAGGCAGTACAACGCTCTCTTTAACCCTAAAGCCATCGGCTACAGGAGTTACCACTTGTTTATGTTTGATGATAAGACCAGTACTCGTCTGCCAAGTATTTGTGATTATGGCACGGGAGCTATTTTGAGAGATAACACAATCGCTACGATCGATATCGCGCAAACCCCAACGGCTCCACTTAGTTGCGATATGTCCGATTCGATCGTTATCAGTCGGGGCACGCCACAGCGATAGAACAGGTGCTAAAGCTCCATATGGCATGAGAATTTGACCATATCCATCGATCACATCAGTAAATAACTCTGAACTCTTAGTCGTTCTCACTTTCAGAGCCCGTGATGGAAGTGGCATCTGGTTCCAACCAACTTCACTCATGGCCGGTGCCCATGCAGTACTTGCGATACGTATAATATGGAAGTTAATAAAGCGCTCACCTAGGCCATCTGGTTTATTCAAAAGTTGAGATTTTACTATGAAGGAAATAGTTTTACGCGGGCCAACTTTGGGAAGCCTCACACGCCCACTATCGGTAATCAGCCCATCACGAGTGATAGACCAAGTGAGTTCGTACTCACTGAGATCCTTGAAGAATTGCTTATTGAAAATTGTGAAACTACCAAGAGATGCCTTTACTGCACTGATATTGGCTGGGGCTGCAATGGCTTTGAACTCATGCATAGCAGGCTTTGCCGTGCGATCTGGAAAGACCATTCCATCACAACAGAAATTACCGTCGTGTTTGCTCTCGCCATAATCTCCACCGTATGCATTACGTGTACTGCCATCGGGCATCGTCTGCACAGGAGCGTGATCCCAAAACTCCCAAATGAAGCCGCCCTGAAGGCCGTGAGTCGATTCAATGGTCTCCCAGTACTCAGCCAGAGTGCCATTAGAGTTTCCCATTGCATGCGAGTACTCGCACATGATCAACGGGCGATCGGCTTTTTTAGAGTTCGCATATTCCTTGATTGCACTGATGTTTGGATACATCGGCGCGATTACATCTGTGAGTGAGTGACTACCCATCCAGTTGCCTCGGATCCCACCTTCATAGTGCAGTGGGCGCGTGGGATCGAAGGCACGTGCATAGGCTGCAGCGGCCTCGTGATTAGTCCCAGCACCTGATTCATTTCCAAGTGACCATAAGACTGCAGCGGGATGATGGATATCACGGGCGATCATGCGGCCTACCCGATCCACAAAGGCGCTCAGATACTTTGGATCATTACAGATCGATGAGATAAAGGCATGCGACTCGATATTGGCCTCGCCGATCACATAAAAACCAAGCTCATCACATAGATCAAGGAAGGCTGCATCATTGGGATAGTGCGATGTACGCACAGCGTTGAAGTTCCAGCGCTTGAGTTCGAGTAAATCCTCACGCATATCTTCACGAGTCAAGGCACGTCCAGTAAAGCGGTTGAAATCATGACGGTTGATGCCGTAGAAGATAACTGGTGCACCATTTATTAGGAGCTCTTGTCCATCGATAACAACTGAGCGAAAACCGATTTTTTGTTGTGAGACCTCAATAACAGCGCCTGTGGGATCCACTAATTCGATGTGCAGGGTATAGAGATGAGGGCTCTCTGCAGACCAGGCTTTTACCTTTGAGATAGTGGTGTCGAACTCGATTGCTCCAGCGGGCCAGGGCTCGTTCTCTGCGATGGCGCGTCGTGCATCCTCGGGCATATCTCCATGCCAGAACCTGCCATGAAAATACTCGTCACTTCTGCGCTTGAGTTTTTCATCACGCTCTGTCCATAGGGGAGCTATGAAACTTTTTATCGTTGCCTCTAATTCAGAGCCTTTAACTTTTGCTAGCTCCTCGATAGATATGCGAAGGGAGTATCCATCAATCGATAGATTCTCGATGCTAGCAATATGTGCACGGATATTTAGGGTTCCGGTGGTGCGATCTTGATCAAGACCCGCCGTCGTATAAAAACGTTCGATAAAAACCTTATTCGTTGCAAAGAGCTTGACTGAGCGGGTGATCCCCCCATGCCACCATTGATCTTGATCCTCAATAAAAGTGGCATCTGACCATTTCGTCACATCGATACGGATCACATTCGAACCTGGGTATACGAACTTTGTAACATCAAACTCTGCGGCAAGTCTTGAATCTTTTGTAAGTCCAACTTGCATGCCATTGATATAGATAAGGGCAACGGACTCGTAGCCACCAAGGTGAAGCACTATGCGTTTATCTCGCCAGCTCTCTGGTATGTCAAAATCTCGCTCGTACACACCATGAGGGTTCTCCTCTGGCACATATGGAGGTTGTTCTTCAAAGGGCATCTGCACATTTGTATACATAGGTTTATCAAAAAAGACATCACTCTCTGGCTGCATCGTCCATAAACCGGGGACGGGAATTGATGACCATTTCTTTCCAAGACGAGCGAGAGGATTGCGAAGGAGTTGGAAACGCCAAGTGCCATCAAGTGAGATCTTTTCAAGGTGCTCGATATTGAGCATTGGAAGGCGATTGAGCGATGTCGTCTCAGGGCTCATCCAATAGTTCGTGATCACGGGTCACATTCTGCCAGCCAGCGTAGATGCGGGTGAAATTTTTGTGCTTTAGCCCATTGGTCATAGGCTAGCCATCCCCCATTCATACTGTAATTGGAGAATCTTTTCGTGAAGTTCGAGCACGTGACGGATCGAGAGATCAGTTGGCTCGCCTTTGACCAAAGGGTCTTAGAGCTAGCCGAGGACTCCGCGCTACCACTTCTCGAACGTCTACGTTTTTTGGCGATATTTTCCTCAAATCTCGATGAGTTTTTCATGGTTCGTGTCGCAACTCTCATGAGCAAGATTGAAAATCAGATAACTGCTCCTAATGTTGCCGGAATTACTCCACAAGATCTCATGGGACAGATCTCAACAAAGACTCGGGAGTTAGTGGCTCGTGCCTACAAAAGCCTGCATGATGATTTGATTCCACAACTCAAGGTCGAGGGTATTGAATTCGTGCAATGGGGCACTCTCAATGAGATTGAGCGCTTATATGTGGATAAATTATTCGAAGAGCGAATCTTTCCAGTTTTGACACCCCTTGCCGTTGACCCATCACACCCATTTCCATATATTTCGGGGCTTTCTCTGAACTTAGCAGTGATTATGAAGAATCCGCAGACACAAGAAGAGTTCTTTGCTCGCGTGAAGGTCCCGGAGATTCTGCCACGATTTATTGCGACGGAAAAAAATAGCCTCAACCGATTTATCTCGATTGAAGAGATTATAGCAAATAATCTACATACACTTTTTCCAGGCATGACTATCGATGCCCACTACATGTTTCGGGTGACACGAAATCAAGATATCGAACTCGATGAGGACGAGTCGGAGGATATTTTACTTACTCTAGAGGCAGAGTTAGCTCGTCGGCGTTTTGGTCCTCCCGTACGACTTGAGATTGAAACTGGTGTCGATGCTCGATTAGTAGATCGACTAGCAAGCCAGTTAGGGATCGCTGAGGAAAATATTATTCCCTCTGCATTACCGCTAGATCTCACCGCCTTACACAAGATTGCCGATATTGGAATTGCTAGGCTCAAATTTGAGAGATTCTCATCTGCAAGTGCCCATGCCCTATCAGAGGTCGATCCACTGGATACGGATCTGTTCTTTGCCGCTATTCGACAAGGTGAGATTTTGTTGCATCACCCTTATGAATCATTCACTTCATCGGTTCTACGATTCGTGCAGAGTGCGGCCCAAGACCCTCATGTTCTAGCGATTAAGCAGACTCTGTATCGCACATCGGGTGACTCCCCCATCATCGAGGCACTGATTGAGGCCGCTGAGGCAGGCAAGCAGGTACTAGCCGTCATTGAGATTCGAGCTCGCTTTGATGAGCAGGCAAATGTGCGGTGGGCTCGAAAGCTCGAGGCCGCTGGTGTGCACGTCGTTTATGGATTGATGGGTCTGAAGACACATGCAAAACTCTCACTCATCATCCGGGATGAAGCACAGGGTCTTCGGCGCTACTGTCACGTTGGTACTGGTAATTACCATCCAAAGACGGCGCGCATGTATGAGGATTTAGGACTCCTGAGCGCCGACCCCGAGCTCACTGATGATCTCACAAAGTTATTCAATCAACTCTCTGGATTTGCACCACAATCGACGTACTCGCGTTTGCTTGTAGCGCCCCGAACATTGCGCTCTGGAATCATCGAACGTATCGATAATGAAATCAATAATGCAAAGTCGGGTAAGCCTGCGGGGATAGAGCTAAAGCTCAACTCGATTTTAGATGAGGTTTTTGTTACCAAGTTATATGAGGCATCTGGCGCGGGAGTTAAAATCAGACTTTTGATTCGTGGAATCTGTGCAGTACAACCTGGTATCCCAGGACTTTCTGAGAACATCACCGTCAAATCTGTGTTAGGTCGCTTCCTCGAGCACTCCCGGATCTACCACTTCACAAACGCTGGTAAGGACGAGTACTGGATAGGTAGCGCCGATCTGATGGGAAGAAATTTAGATCGCCGCGTAGAGAGTCTTATTCGAATCGATAGAAAAGAGCACCAACAAAGGTTGCAAGAGATTCTAGATCTTGGCCTCTCTGACCAGACATCGAGTTGGAGTTTGACCGGGACAGACTGGTCTAGAAAGAGCTCTGATGACAAAGGTAAAGCCCGTGCTGACGTGCATGCAGTTTTGATCGAGTATTACAGGAGGAATCGATAGATGCCTGATACTTCAGAGCCCGTGATTTTCGCCGCCGGAGCGGTCTTGTGGCGCTTTAATGCGAAAAACAAGATTGAGATCGCCCTGATTCATCGTCCACGTTATGGGGATTGGTCACTACCAAAGGGCAAGCTCGATCCAGGTGAAACGACGATCGGATGTGCCTTCCGTGAAGTGATGGAGGAGACTGGATTTACGCCCGTCTTTGGACCTGAACTTGGCCATGTCAGTTACGTTGTTGATGGCCTGACAAAGTTAGTCAAATACTGGTCGGCCCAATCAGTTGAAGATGCAGTTGGAAAACCAAATCCCCAGGAGGTTGATGAGGTTTTATGGCTGAGCCCACCCGCTGCACGTAAAAAGTTGACGCTAGATGATGACAAGTCAATCGTCGACTTTTTTCTTGAGTTTGGAGTTGGTACGACGCCACTTGTCCTTCTACGTCACGCCAAAGCGGTAAGGCGGGAAGATTGGGATGGCGATGATGATGGAGATCGCCCATTAGCCCATGTCGGACAGATTCAGGCCAAACGCATGTTATCTATGTACCTGCCATATGCAATCACTGAGGTTCATTCATCCGATGCGATTCGCTGTATTGAAACAATCGAACCCATGACACGTGCATTGAATATCCATCCTATTTTTTCGCAGGATTTGAGTGAGTATCGATATGGGAAAGATAAGGAGGCCGCTCTTGATTATGCTCAAGATCTCGTGAATAGAGGGCAAAGTGCCATTGTGTGTAGCCACAATCCGATACTTCCGAAAATACTCAAAAAATTGATTGGGAAGCGAAATTTCAAGGAGCTGGGCACTGAATTAAAGCCGGCCGAGGCCTGGGTCTTGCATCAGCGCGCTGGTGAGATCGTGGCAGTCGACTGGGTGAGTGCACCGAGCACCTGATTTAGCCTTGTAGCCAATCTAACCTTCGTAAAACGATTCCTTCGCGCAGAGCCCACGGACAGATCTCAACTTTTTCGATATCTAATACATCCATCACTGAGCGCGCGACGATTGCTCCTGCAACTATCTGTTGTGCCCTACTTGCTGAAACTCCCGGAAGATTAGCCCTCTCCTTCTCACTCATTTGTGCCAGTCTTGAGGTCAAAGCCCCCAAATTTGTAGCCTCTAAATACTTTGGGTTGTCATTGAACCAATGACCTGAGAGTCGAGCAAGAGTACGAAATGATTTACTTGTAGCTATAAAGTTATTGGCATCATGTATGCGAAGAATTGCAGGTAATTTCTCCTCAAGATTATTTACGACATAGTCCTCTAAGAACTTAATATCTTTTGGAGAATAAGGATCACCACTGAGGAAGTCTCGAGTCAATCGCGCAGCTCCCAGCGGTAGTGAAAGTGTCGCCTCTGGGTTCTCATCGATACCAGATGCGATCTCTAGCGAGCCCCCACCGATATCTAGCATCAAAAGTTTTCCTGCAGACCATCCGAACCATCGGCGTACTGCAAGAAAGGTCATACGCGCCTCTTCCTCGCCTGTGAGAATCTGTAGATCGATATCGTGTCGCAGATTTATCTCATTGATAATCTGTGAACTATTTTTTGCATCTCGAACGGCAGAGGTAGCAAAAGCCAAAATCTCATCGACATTGTTTTCATGAGCATGGCTTATTGAGTTTGTTATCGCCTCGTGCAGGAGTGTGACTCCTTCGACTGAGATTGCACCTGATTTATCGAGATATTGCGTCAGCCGTAGCTCAACCTTAAAATTTGTAGTCGGCGATGGACGTGCTCCGGGATGCGCATCCATCACCTGTAGATGGATGGTATTTGAGCCCACGTCCAGAACGCCTAATCTCACTGGTACAACCTATCCCGAGGTCGCTATGCAGTTCGGATTTCAAGATTACCCAACTCACTGCCATAATTGCGGCTGGTCGAAAGATCGGTACGAGTTGACACGTAGGCCTCTCTAGCTCAGTGGTAGAGCAGCGCACATGTAATGCGCAGGTCGTCAGTTCAATCCTGACGG
>JABMMN010000010.1 GCA_013205535.1 Candidatus Planktophila sp. | reverse complement strand
GCAGTGAGGCGCACTCGACCGGGCTATGCGACGTCTCCTTGAACAAAGATGAGTTTAGCGTAATGACTTGGTCTGGCTATCCCACCCTTGTACGCTCACCATATGAATAACGGGGATAAGGCGCTGGATACTGGTTCTAAGAGAGTCTATGACGTCGCACCATCGGAGATCTTTGGTGAGTTCATGAAGAGTGGTTGGGCGCCAACCCCATTAACGGGAATCACACAGGATGAGGTAATCCCACATTGCCAACATCGCCGTGCACAATTATCTGCAGCCTTCAAAGGGCTAAGGCTCATTCTTCCAAGTGGTGGCCCAAAGCAGCGTAGCAATGACACTGATTATCAGTATCGGCCTCATAGTGCATTCGCTTACTACACCGGCGTACAAGGAGTAGAGGCCCATCCTGACTCCGTCTTGGTGATGGACCCATCGCTAGATGGCCACACACCAATCCTTTTTATCAATCCCCGATCCACCCGTGATACCGATGCCTTCTACCGTGATGCGAAAAACGGTGAACTATGGGTAGGTCGCCGTTTTACAACTGATGAGGCATCACAGCGTTACGGTATTGAAGTCCGTGCAGTCAGTGAGTTACAAAAATTTCTCAAAGGCCGTGTTGCTGCAGCCCTTCATGGCTATGACGAAGTTGTAGATGCGACAATCAAAGTACATGCTCGCTCAGAAGAGTTAGTGAACTTTGTCTCGGTTGCACGGCTTCTCAAAGATGAGTACGAGATTGCAGAGCTACAAAAGGCCGTTGATGCCACACACCGTGGCTTTAGTGACATCATCCGTGTCTTACCTGCGGCGATACATACTCCCCGAGGTGAGCGTGTCATCGAGGCTGCATTTTTTGGCCGTGCACGTGTCGAGGGAAATGATCTCGGATACTCGACGATTGCCGCCTCGGGCTCGCACGCCTGCATCCTGCATTGGACTCGCAATGATGGGGATATTAAAAGAGGTGAACTACTTTTAGTCGATGCCGGTGTAGAGCTCGACTCGTATTACACGGCAGATATCACCAGAACTTTGCCAATCAACGGAAAATTCACCCCGGCACAACGCGCCCTATACATGCTCGTATATGAGTCACAAAAGGCAGGTATCGCTGCCGTGCGAGATGGTGTGCCATTTTTGGCAGTCAACCAAGCCAGCCATACTGTTCTGGCGCAGGGTTTGATTGATATGGGGATATTAACAAATAGCCTTGAAGAGATTATGGACCCACAGATTGGCTTACATAAGCGATGGAGTTTGCATGGAGTCAGCCACATGTTGGGTCTTGATGTCCACGACTGCGCGCAGGCACGTACAGATCAGTATCGTGATGCGGTTTTAAGGACCGGTATGTGTCTAACGGTTGAGCCTGGTCTGTATATCCAACCCGATGATGAGTTATTTCCAGCCGAGTACCGCGGTATCGGTATTCGCATCGAAGATGATGTTGTTGTAACTGATGAAGGCTGTATCAATTTGAGCGAACATATCCCACATCACCCGGATGAGATCGAGGCCTGGATGGCCTCACTGCGCTAAAGCTTGAATTAAAGGCTTTAAACAATTCCCTCACGTTTGCGGATTTTGGAGCCCAACCAACGCACAGGATCGTATTTAGTATCTACAACACGCTCTTTCATTGGGATGATTCCGTTATCTGTTATACGGATATGTTGAGGGCAGATCTCAGTACAACACTTGGTGATATTGCACATTCCTAACCCATGCTCTTCTTGAGCGGTGCGCTTACGGTTCTTCAAAGTATCCAGTGGATGCATATCTAACTCAGCGATACGAATGAAGAAGCGAGGACCGGCGAAGGATTTCTTATTCTCCTCGTGATCTCGTACAACGTGACATACATCTTGACATAGGAAGCACTCAATACAGTTACGGAACTCTTGCGAGCGCTCCACATCAATCTGCTCCATACGGGCCTCACCCAGACCCAAATTCTTTGGATGCTCATAGGCCGGGATCTCCATCGCCTTTTTGTAGTTGAAGGAGACATCGGTGACCAGATCTTTGATGACTGGAAAGGCGCGCAGAGGTGTCACTGTGATTACCTCTTCATCACCAAAAGAGGCGACCTGAGTCATACAGGCAAGACGGGGCTTTCCATTGATCTCCATCGAACATGAGCCACACTTACCGGCTTTGCAGTTCCAACGGACGGCGAGATCACCCATCTGTGTGGCTTGTACACGATGGATGACATCCAGGACCACTTCACCAGCATTAGCCTCGACTTGAACATCTTGAAGGCCGCCATCGGTTGAATCTCCACGCCAGATACGGAGCTTGACATTACGTGTCATTACTTGGAACCACCTTTCGAGACCTCTTCTGATGTCATGTATTTTTCCAGCTCGTGAATATCAAAGAGATCGAAGAGATCCTTTGGCATATTTGGTAGGACCTGTGCACGCACAGAGATCTGGTTGCCATCAAATGATGAGATGTGATTGACCTGGCGCCACTTATCACTCATGACCGGGAAGTCATCACGTGTGTGACCACCGCGCGACTCTTCTCGGGCTACCGCCGACTTCGCAGTGCTCTCAGCGACCAACAACATGTTGTCGAGATCGAATGCAAGGTGAAAACCTGGGTTGAATTTACGTCCACCAGCCACAGCGACATTTGCACTGCGCTGCCTAATCTGCGCAATCTTTGTAATCGCCTCTTTTAACTCACTTCCTGTGCGGATAATTCCAACAAGGTCTTGTGTGACCTCCTGTAACTCTGCATGAAGCGCATATGAGTTCTCGCCACCTTCACGATTGAATGGTGCTTGAATTTTCGATGCCGCCGCTGCAATTGCCGAATCACTCACTGGATTTGCAGGGTTGTTCTTTACATACTCAACTGCGCCGATTCCAGCGCGACGACCAAAGACAAGAAGATCTGACAATGAGTTGCCACCCAGGCGATTGGAGCCATGCATTCCACCGGCGACTTCACCTGCGGCAAAGAGCCCAGGAACACCGACGGCAGCGGCGGTATCGGGATCTACCTCTACGCCACCCATGATGTAGTGGCAGGTTGGACCAACCTCCATCGCCTCTTTTGTGATGTCAACACCAGCGAGCTCGAAGAATTGATGCCACATAGATGGAAGCTTCTTCTTAATTACCTCAGCCGATAAGCGCTTTGAGACATCTAAGTAGATCCCACCATGTTCGCCACCTCGACCAGCCTTTACCTCACTATTGATCGCGCGCGCGACCTCATCGCGGGGCAACAACTCTGGAGGACGACGATTGTTATCTTGATCCTCATACCAGCGATCGGCCTCTGCCTCATTATCTGCATACTTATCTTTAAATACCTCTGGGATGTAATTGAACATGAAGCGCTTACCATCTGAGTTGGTGAGAACTCCACCCTCACCGCGGACGGATTCGGTAACTAAAATTCCACGTACCGATGGTGGCCAGACCATTCCTGTCGGATGGAACTGTAAAAACTCCATGTCAACGAGGTTGGCACCGGCTTTGAGTGCAAGAGCATGACCATCTCCAGTACCCTCCCAAGAGTTAGAGGTAACTTTGAAAGTCTTGCCAACGCCGCCAGTTGCGATAACAACGGCCGGTGCTTGGAAGGCGACCTCCCCGCCGCTCTCGCGCCAGTAACCATAGGCACCAGAGATTCTCCCGTTTTCTTTGAGAATATCCGTGATCGTCAACTCGGCAAAGACCTTGATCCCACTCTCCATGTCGCCTGTGTCGCGACCATCTTTCTGCTGCAAGGCGACGATCTTCTGCTGCATCGTGCGGATGAGCTCTAAACCTGTGCGATCTCCGACATGTGCAAGGCGAGGATATTCATGTCCGCCAAAGTTTCGTTGAGAGATCTTGCCGGCTTTGGTGCGATCAAAGAGCGCGCCCCATGTCTCTAACTCCCAGATGCGATCTGGCGCCTCCTTGGCGTGGAGCTCTGCCATGCGGTAATGACTAAGGAATTTTCCACCACGCATAGTGTCGCGGAAGTGAACCATCCAATTATCTTTCTCATTTGCATTTCCCATCGAAGCGGCTGCGCCACCCTCGGCCATGACCGTGTGGGCCTTACCAAATAAGGATTTACAGATAATCGCAACGCGCAGGCCTGCCTCGCGCGCCTCTACCGCGGCACGCAAACCAGCACCACCTGCACCAATCACAAGTACGTCATAGGAGTGACGCTCTAGCTCGCTCATATCATTTTCCCTTAGAAGAAGTAGAAGTTAGTGATTGCACCTGTTGCAACCGCGCGTACATAAATATCGGCACCTGCCACTCCAAAGAGTGATATCCAAGCAAAGGTCGGATGTTTGTGATTGAGCGCTGAGACGAAGGTCCAAGCCTTGTAACGCACTGGATGTTTGGAGAAGTTCTTAAGACGCCCACCAAGAGTGTGGCGACATGTATGACAGGAGAGTGAATAGAGCCACAGCATGGTCGTCGAGAAGATGAAGACGAGTGTTCCAACACTCATATGGCCCCACTCTTTCTCAGCATTTCGAAATGCCAAGATGGTGTCCCATGTGAGAATTATGTTAAAGACCAATCCTGCATAGAAGAACCAGCGGTGACTATTCTGCAAGATCAGTGGGGCACGTGTCTCTCCTGTGTATTTTTTGTGAGGCTCGGCCACAGCACATGCCGGTGGCGACATCCAAAAGGCACGGTAGTAAGACTTGCGGTAGTAATAACAGGTCATACGAAAACCAAGAGGGAAGATCAATATGAATAGCGCTGGAGAGATCCCGATACCGAAGTACTGATTGTTGAAAGGCTGCCCAAAGATGGCAAGGACTGTTCCGGGTTCACATGCTGCAGATAGACACGGGGAGTAGAAAGGTGAGATCAGGGGCTCTGCAAAATAGTTCTTGTTCTCAAAGGCCCTAAAGGTTGCATAGATTACAAAGGAGAACAAGACACCAAATGTGATCGCAGGTTGGAGCCACCATTTATCCGTGCGAAGGGTCCTCTTGTCGATCTTTGCCCTCGTTGGCGAAAAGACACCCGACATTGAATAGCTCCTTTGCGATAAAACCTGCGCCTGATTCTCCTCTTGCCCTCTGAAGATGGCTATATGAGGTCGGGCTAAATGGCTATGAACTCAGCCACATGGGAGGTAAAAGATGGCGGAGGGCGTGGGATTTGAACCCACGAAACTTTCGTTTGCCGGTTTTCAAGACCGGTGCACTCGGCCGCTATG
>JABMMN010000051.1 GCA_013205535.1 Candidatus Planktophila sp. | reverse complement strand
GGTGTCGGTGTCGGTGTCGGAGTTGGCGTTGGGCTCGGTGCAGGCGACGGCGCAGGAGCTGGCCCGCGAACGACCTCGCCTCTGATCTCTCTCTCCCCTACTGCAAGGGTGATCTCAGATTTGGCTCTCGATGTGATGAGAAAGCTATAGATCCCAGCCATGGCCACCGCGTTGTATCGAGCTAGGTAGAGATAGTTGGTTCCTCCATAGGGCTCAAAGAACTTTGTGCGCTCATTGATCTTTAACGTCACTTTTTTACCTGTTGGCCCCGTAATTACCACAGAGGGTAACTGGGTAATCTTCAAAGTATTTTCGGGCTTCTTATCAACGATTAATAATTGAACTGCGAGGGAATCACCTTCGCCCAACTGAGCACGAAATGCCTTTCTCTGCCCCGCCTTGGTAAAGGCTGCACGCACGGCAAATGAGATAGTTCCATCTACTAACAAGGGCCCCTTCGCAGCGCTGATATCACTCTCAAGCAGCACCACAGGCTGGTGGGCAATTGCTGGCCCACTACCGACTAGCACCAGGGCCAGCACTGCAATCAGGAGTTTGCGCACAGGAAAACGCTACAGGAGCCCGGTTACTAGCGCCTGCCCGGGGCTCACTCGATGATCAGTCTGAGCCAGGAAGGCTCTGGGCGCACCCAATGTTCATCTACCCGTGGCCTGCCACGGGAGCGTTTCAAGTTGCCCCCATTACCGCCTGCACCTAGCTTTGTGCAGCAATTTAAAACAACCCACAAGGAGAAATTCATGAAGGTAATGCGTCGTAGTGCATTTGCCGCTCTCGCGATTGCAACAGCACTGACTCTGTCAGCCTGTGGCAGCGATGAAGAGATGGCAACTGAAGAAGTAGCAGCGGAGACCATGTCTCCTGGGACGATCGTTGATGTTGCGATAGCAGCAGGCAACTTCAATACCCTGGTCGCAGCGGTAACAGCTGCAGAGCTCGTTGAGACACTCAGCGGAACAGGTCCATTCACAGTATTTGCACCAACAGATGAGGCATTTGCAGCCCTTCCAGCGGGAGTACTCGATGCCCTTCTTCTCCCAGAGAACAAAGCGCTACTTGCACAGATCCTGACCTACCACGTCGTATCAGGCATGGTCATGGCGGCAGATGTCACCGATGGTGATGTTGCAACCGTTGAGGGTCAAAACGTCAAGCTTTCAACGATGGGTGGCGTCAGCGTTAACGGTGCCAAGGTCATCGCAGCAGATGTCATGGCATCAAATGGCGTGATTCACGCTATCGATGCAGTCATCCTTCCACCAGGAGTGGATGTAGCAAAGCTCATTAAGAAGTAAAGTAAAAGTAGATGTGGCCACCCCTTTTGAGGGGGTGGCCACATTTTTTTATCCCTAGTTATCCAAAGTTAAATTCACAGTTTGTGCCCCATTCACTACCAGTTCTCAACCCCGCCATGTGTCTGAGGCAGGCTTCTGATTGTGATAATTCTTAATCTGCACTACCTACTATCAACCCAGTACCACCCAGTTGATGAGTACGCCAAGTTGGAGCTTGAACAACACTCTCGCCTGAGCCGCATCCGTCGCAACACCCAGGCCATCGATGAAGAGTTAGCCCGCCAGAGTGCGCCGATCACAACTGATCAGCGCATCGCTTAAAACTTTACAGTCAGATGAATCTGAATATCTACGAAGAGTTCCGTGTTGCGATAATGACTGGGCGCCCATTATCAAGGGTGTGAATTGAGATCCTGTCATCAAATGCGGTCTTAAGCTCTGGTGAGTGAATGACAGCGTCTGAGGGACCATCCAATAAGACTCTCCCCTTTTGCATGATGATAATACGCTCTGCATACATCGCACCTAATGTGATGTCATGCATCGTTGAGACTATCGTGGCCCCAGATTTTTGTAGTGATTCAATATGATCCAAAGTCGCAATCTGATGATGCAGATCAAGGGCCGATGTGGGCTCATCTAAAATCAGCAACTCTGGCTCTTGCACCAGCGCCCGTGCGATCAACACTCGCTGCATCTCACCGCCTGAGAGCTGAGCCACTAATTGGTGGCGCATTCCGGAGAGATGCATCTTCTCCAGCATCTGATGCACTATCTGACGACTTGTCCGTGATTCACGTCCCCAGCCATCTAGGCGGGCACGGCCCAACATCACATACTCCGAGACATCCATGCCAACTGGAATCTCAGGACGTTGTGGAACGAAGGCAACATTTCGTAGGTGTTTATATGTCTCAACACCATCGATCACAATCGATCCGTCATATGCCTTGTTGCCAAGCAGAGTCTTAAGAAGAGTCGTCTTGCCGGCGCCATTAGGTCCAACAAGACAGGTCCAGCTACCCCGTGGAATATCTAAATTTAAATGATCGAGTGCGTAGAAATCACCGTAGCGCACGCACAGCTCTCTTATCTTTATCAATTCAAGACCCTCTTTGCTCGAAGCACGAATAAGAGAAATGGCGCACCAACAAATGCAGTGATGACGCCGATAGGTAGCTCTGCCGGGGAGAGCAGAGTGCGCGAGCCAAGATCTGCCAGGACCAAGAAGGCTGCCCCTGAGAGAGCAACGGTAAAGAGGGCGCGATTAGTGGCCCGCTTGGTCAGACCGCGCACTAGATGTGGAACGACGATGCCGACAAAGCCGATAAGACCACTGGCTGAGACGGCAGTTGCAGTGGCAAGTGTCGCCGCAGCGATTGCGATAATTCGTATCTTCTTTGGGGATATGCCAAGTGAGAAGGCCTCTTCATCACTGAGGAGGAGACCATCGAGCAGACGTGACATACGAATCAAGATGAAGAGGGCCACAACGATGTAAAACCCTGCCCACTTGATGACCTGCCAGTCGGCAACGGTGAGTTGGCCAAGGATCCACGAATAAACCGGGCGCAGTACCTCACTCTTTCTTTGCTGCAGATAGGTTTGAAAGGCCGTTGCAAAAGAGCCGATGGCGATACCAGATAACAATAAAGTCGCTGGATTCGCACTGGATTTTCCCGAGATGAGAAATGTCGCCAAGACGGCAAGGACAGCGCCAACAAATGCAAAGAGAGGAAGGGCTGCATAGAAACTTTGATTTCCCCGGGTCAGTGCAAGTGTCGCCCCAAGACCTGCCCCTGCAGCTGCCCCCAAAAGATAGGGATCGGCAAGTGGATTTCGAAAGACAGTTTGATAGACAGCGCCACTTGTTGCCAGCGCCGCCCCAACGAGTGCAGCAAGGGCAACTCGTGGCAGGCGAAGCTGCAAGAAGAGGATCCTCTCCTCATCTTGCAACCCGCCATCTAGACCAAGAATCGTGCGCACTATTTGGAAGAAATCCAAAGGGATCGGACCGAAAGAGACTCCCAGCAACATCACAAAGAAAAGCAGCAGGGCTGCTCCGGCTGTAATGCGCCAATGCCAGATTCGATCGATCTCTTGGCTTTTCATCCCGATATTTTACCCAAGACCGCACCGATGGTTTTATAAAAATCAACCAAGCGTGGCCCCCAACGTGATGAGATATCGGCGGGTAGTTCAACGATCTTCCCATTCTTCACTGCGCTGATCCCAGACCATCCCGCACGGGCTGCAACAATCGCAGCACTTTCGCCATACTGGGCATCTGCAAGAAGGATCACCTGTGGATCACTCTTGACTAGATACTCAGCGGTTAATTGAGGATAGCCAGAGGCATCTGCACCCGCCGCTGCATCTGCAATATTGATGAGCCCAAAGTCCTTGTAGACCTTACCGATGAAGGTTGAAGAGGTCGCTGAGTAATACGTGTTATCGAGCTCGTGGAAGATCCGAACACCTGCTTTGTTCTTTGCCTTTGCGATGATTGCTTTTATGCTACGCCGCATATCCCCATTGAGTTTGAGTGCCTTTGACTGCTTATTGGTGACTATACCCAGCACAGTGTTCTGGGCGTAGACCTCGGAAAGGGTGGTCGGGGCATCCTCCATCAAAACAGCGATCCCTAATTTTGTGAATGCATTCCTTGTCTCCTTGGCCTTCGAAGAGGTGGCAGAGAGCAAGATCAGATCTGGCTTCATCGCCACAATCGCCTCGATACTTGGCTCATATGCACTGAGCTCTGTGATCGGTGCATTTGTCGGAAAGTTTGAAAGGTTATCGACTGCCATAACTTGTGGACCTGCTCCGATAGCAAAGAAGATCTCAGTTGCACTCGGTGATAATGAGATTATTCGTTTCGGTAGTTTGGCAATTTTGGTCGTATATCCACCGAATTTGATACTCAGTGGATATTTGGTCTCGACGGCCTGTGCAGGGCTACCTAAGACTGTCGCAAAGACAAAGATTGAGATTGCAATCGCCTGCAAGCGAAAACGTGTACGTAACATAGAAAAAACTCCCTCAGATATGTGAGGGAGGAAAATTGGGCTTTGTAGCAAAATGCTAGGCGGCCCGACCTTCCTCCGAGGTCGGATACAACGGCGATAAAACAGGCGACCTGGCTTTGATCCGAGGATCATCTACAGTTGCGGGACAGCGCCGGGATTTAACCGGACTTCGCTAGAGATATTGCCACCTGAGAACACTCTCGTGCCCCCAGATAAAAACAAAGTAGTGATTCACATTTAAGATGTCAAGACGAAGCAGAGCGTGTTCAAGAGAGCCTTCAGGATGTGAAGGTTTTGCCTGCATCCCGGGAGATAAAGATTGCCCCGCCTGCTACGGCGGCAAAGACCTGAGTGTTGACAGAGATGCTAGATATCTCATTGGGCAGGCTCGCGATCTTCTTCCAGCTCTTTGCTCCATCGATGGAGCGATAGATATCTTTTGCGAAGGCCCCATAGAGAGTGGAGCCAACAGCCTCTATCGAGCTCCACTTCATCTTTGACTTTATCGCCACCGTTGTAGCAAAACCATCGCTTGTCTGCACCAGAGAGCCCTCAAGCAGGGCATATGCAGCGCCTTTTTTACTATCAAGTGGTGCTATATCTGAGTACTTGCTTGCACCTAACTTCTTCCAACTCTTGCCCCTATCCCCTGAGTGCATGAGCTGGCCACTCCCTGAATCTGCGCCATACATATCAAACTTTCCTACCTCCAACATATGAAAATCTACCTCCCCTTTAAGAGAGATTTGTTTCCAACTCTTTGCGCCATCACTGGATGAGATAAATCCAATGGGCTGTGCGAACTTTGATTTCTCACCTGGATGACCGCTTGCATAAAGCGTCGTGCCATAGACGGCAAGGCCCATCACATCAAAAAGTGGGCCTGGAACAATCTGCATCGAGTTGGCCGCGCTATAGCGATAGAGACCTTCATGGGTCGGCATGAGAATCTCTTTACCAAATACCTTCACACCATGGATGTGAGAGACCGAATCATAGGTCGCTGCAAAACCCACCGCCGGCGCCAATGCCATGATGCAGGCAAGTGATAGGGCGAGCGCCCCGATCATCAACTTCTTCATGCCTAAACGCTACCTGAGGCCGCCTGTGCTCGCTCGCCATGCAAAAGAGCGCCCCCGTAGGGGCGCTCTCTCACAACTATCTGGCTTAACTTACTTGCGTGGCTCAATCTCGTGGATAGAGATGGAACCAGAGACCTCATAGCTCGTGATGATCAAGGCCTTACCCGATGGAGATTTCTCTGCCGGGACGAAGATGACCCCCTCTGGTGACCAGTACTTCACATCTTTCACAGGTGTTGCCTTTGCGGGCAGCATCTGAATCCACTCTTGAAAAACTGGAGCGCGTGGTTGGGTGATATCAAAGATGACCAGTGCGCTCATTCTCTCGAGAACAAGGATTGCGATGCGACGATCACCCACCATGCCGGTAGTGACACCCTCTGGCTCTGCGCCCTTGTCATCAGAGCGATCTTGACCGATGAAGTTCATCGTGCTCTTATCTGATGAGAGTGAGTGTGAGCCATTGATATTTGCCACACCAAATGCCTGTGTTTGGATCCTATCGAGCAGATCGCCGCTATCCCAGATAACGATCCCATTGCGATACATCGTCATGGAGTTAGAGCCACGCAGGTGGATGGTATCGATATCCCCATCTCCATCCTTATCTCCGATCGTGGGATTGACCTTGGCGCGACCCAGGGCAGCGTTTCCGGACAAGCTCTTCCAATCAGGGAAGCGACGTGCATCGACTTTGAGTGATGCTCCGCGCACATCATCGTTAAGGCAGGAATACTCCCTGGCATCGCCCTCATTTGCAGTCAGGAAATACTCACCTAATCCCACCTTGAAGGCGGCAATCGCATCTGGCTGTGATGCACCAACCACATTCTTATAGGTTCTTGGCCCAGCACCTGAATCTTTATCGCTGGTATCGCGAGGGACATACTCGGTTTTGGACTCGAAGGCACGTGTGATGCTCTCGAATGTCGCTAATTTAATGTTGAGTCTTCCTATTGCATTAGCCTCTTGGATCGTGACATATGCATAGTTATTATCAACGGCAGAGACATACTCTGGCTCAAAATCCTTCGAGACATTGTTGATAAGTGAGGAGACGGCGATGCCCTTGGCCTTCATCGCAGCAACGCTAAACTGATCAAAGCCAGCAAATCTAACGACCGGCGCGGCTGGATTGCTCAGATCAACGACTGAGACCCCACCCACAGGATCTGATGCCTTCGTGTAATCGGCATCTTCCTTTGCAGCAGTTGCAGCGTCATCTTTGGCACATACTGGCTGTCCCTCGATTGCAACAAGCGCCGTTGTGCCATCGGGTGCAAAGCTCACAGAGTCAGGCAGAACGCCCAAGATGTCAGGGGAGCTCAAAACCTTGCCATTGGTGTCGAAGACCACGATCTTGCCATTGAAAGAAGTAGGGGCTCCAGTTGCTGAGAATTTCTCGGCAACGTGCACAACGGCCACAACAACATCTCGTCCTGCGGCCACGCTGGTAACGTCATTGCCATAGGGGCTCAAGGCAACCGATCCAACCTTCTTGGGATTTGCTACATCGGAGATATCAAATATATCGACCGCATTTTTCACACCATTGGTTGTGAAGATTCTCTTTGAACCGGCGTGAAAGGTACTGATCTCAGTACCGCCCTCACCATCCCCAGAGCTGATAGATGAGATCTCAGTGACCTTAACGGTGACCTCATTGGCCAGGGCCGGTAATTGACCAGCGGTGAGAAGTGCGGCGGCGCCAAAAAAGGTGAACAGGGCTACAGGTAATTTTTTCATGGCCCAGTATGTCTAGGCCATCCCTAGCGCCGAGCAAATCACAGTGAAACTTCTAATGAATACAAGATGAAGGTAAGAAGCTACCTCTTGAACCCACCCCGCCATGGCCTCCACGCCCCCGTACTAAGCAACGCCCACACCACCAACAATGGCTGAAAGAGCAGACGCACAAAGCGCTCTCTATCGCTATCTAAACCAAAGGCATCAACGCCATTGAGATACTGCGAGATGTTGCCCCAGAAGATCGCCACAAAAAAGATGGCCGTCGCCCAACCAATCACCACCCGATACCTCCACACCAGCAACAACCCCACCCCTAAAACAATCTCAACCACGCCTGAGGCCAGCACAACAAGGTCTGCATAGTCCTTCAAGAGATTAGGAACCTGTGCCCGAAACTCAACACGGTTGGCACCCAGATGCCCCACCCCTGCAGCTGCAAGGATGCCACCCAACACCATCTGAGGAATCCGCACCAGCATCTCTACCGACCCCGCATACGAACGATCTTCATCACCAATCCAATAACCACCAACATAAAGCCAACCGGTAGCGTCCCCATCATCAACCAGATATATCCCCCGCTGCCACTGCCCTCATCCCACATCGATACACCCTGGAAGATAGAGGTAACAAAGGCCAGAAGTAAGGGCGAGAGCGCAAAGATCAGACCCACTCGTATAAAGGGAATGCGCTTCATGGGAAAAGCGTAGAGGATCGGGGGAAATGGTGGTGGGACGCCGTGTCCGTTAACTCTTAATCACAACGCCACTTACTTAACAACCACCCTCACGAAATCCCCTTCATGCGCTGCTTCTCTCTTTAGAGCG
>JABMMN010000009.1 GCA_013205535.1 Candidatus Planktophila sp. | reverse complement strand
GTGTAGAGGCAAGGAGGGGTTCAGGTCTAACTCGCATCTGGAATACGGCAGACTTGGCTCTATGAGCTCACGTATTTCTTCCCGAATCGCTGCAATTACCGAGTCTGCAACCTTGGCCGTAGATGCCAAGGCAAAGGCTCTTAAGGCGCAGGGGCGTCCGGTAATTGGATTTGGCGCGGGTGAGCCTGATTTTCCAACACCTGAATACATCGTCGCTGCAGCTACGGCTGCTACAACGGTCGGCGCAAATCACCGATACACACCAACACCTGGATTACCCGAACTGCGCGATGCGATCGTCACAAAGACCAAGCGTGATTCAAAGTATGAGATCACATCTGATCAGGTTTTAATCACCAACGGTGGAAAGCAGGCGGTTTATCAGGCCTTTGCGACGATTATCAATGAAGGGGACGAGGTTTTGTTGCCATCGCCATTTTGGACAACCTATCCAGAGTGCATCAAATTAGCTGGTGGCATCGCAGTAGAGGTCTTTGCCGATGAGACACACAATTATTTGGTAACTGTCGAACAACTTGAGGCTGCACGTACTAGTAAAACTAAGGCGATCTTGTTTTGTTCACCATCTAATCCAACGGGCTCTGTCTATGCTCCTGCTCAAGTAAAGGCGATTGGTGAATGGGCTTTGGCACATAACATATGGGTTATCGCTGATGAGATTTATGAGCACTTGTTATATGACGGTGCGAGTGCACCGAGTATGCCTGTGCTAGTCCCCGGACTTGCAGATACCTGCATCATTATCAATGGAGTGGCAAAGACCTATGCAATGACGGGCTGGCGACTAGGTTGGATGATCGGTCCAAAGGATGTCATCAAAGCCGCTACGAATTTGCAATCTCACCTGACCTCCAACGTATCTAATATTTCACAACGCGCGGCTATTGCAGCGGTAAGTGGCGACCTCACAGCAGTTCATGCAATGGGAGAGGCGTTCAATCGTCGACGCACATTGATCGTCTCACTACTCAATGAAATTCCTGGCTTTATCTGTCCAACACCGACGGGGGCTTTCTATGTCTATCCATCGGTCAAAGGAGTGCTCGGCACCACGATACGTGGGCGGACTCCACAGACATCGGCTGAACTTGCAACGATTTTGTTAGAAGAGGTCGAGGTCGCTGCTGTGCCGGGTGAGGCATTTGGGCCATCGGGCTATCTGCGTTTCTCATATGCAACGAGTGATGCCGACATTGTTGAGGGTATTGGGCGTATAAAGAAACTTCTTACCGAGGGTTAAATCTCAAGACCAATCAGGTTCACTTCGGCAACAAGGGTTATTCCAAAGCTCTCTTGTACGTGATCTCGTGCGCGCTTAGCAAGGGCTGCGATATCAGAGGCCGTTGCGCTACCTGAGTTTGTTAGTGCCAGCACATGCTTAGATGAAATACGTGCACCACCGATCTCATCGCCTTTGTGGATCCCTGAGTTTTCGATCAACCATGCCGCTGAGACTTTGACGCGCCCATCTGTAAGAGGCCATTTAGGTGCGGCATTAGGGAGTGCATCTGCGCTCTGCTGAGAGATGATCGGATTGGTAAAGAAGGATCCGGCAGACCATGAGTCAGGATCATCGGCAGAGAGAAGCATCCCCTTACTTGCTCGCAACTCTAATACTGCGGCGCGGCACTTAATGACCGATGTCTTATCACCAATCTCGATTCCAAGCTTCTTGGCGAGCTCAAGATATGTGATTGGCGCTGTAGATTCACCAATACGAAGTTGGAATGCAACGCTCAGCACTACATATCGACCAGGATGGGACTTAAAGTAAGAGTTACGGTAGGAGAACTCACACTCGGCGTTGGTGAATGTTTTGACCGCTTTGGTCATCCGATCATAAGTACGGACTCTCGTTATCAACTCACTGACCTCGTGGCCATATGCACCGATATTTTGGATTGGAGCCGCCCCAACAGTTCCAGGTATCCCACTTAAGGTCTCAAGTCCGGCAAATCCCCGTGCAATTGAGATTTCAACTAACGTATCCCAGTTCTCTCCAGCACCGATGGTAAGTGTTGCACCACTACAGGCATCAATCTCGGCCTCAACAGAGTTGTTCGCAATATGAATGACCGTGCCATCAAATCCACTATCGGCGATTAATACATTTGTTCCACCACCCATGATGAAGATAGGTGAATCTGCCGCAGATTCAATAGCGGCGATGATCTCAGACTCACTTGAGACCTCAATAATTTTAGTTGCCGGGCCACCCACACGCAGACTGGTGTAGTGGGATAGATCGCTCATGGCTAAAGGTTAGCGACGTGGTGACAAAATTGCGCTTTTACCTCTAAAGCGCTCGAGAATACGATCGTAGTTCTTCTTTGATTGCACCTCGCGATAGTCAGGATCAACGTCGTGATATCCATGATGACGGGCTTGCTCCAAGGGCAGTGTCATCTGCAATAAATGGCCTCCTGCTTGCCGAATTTTAAGTGAGAACTCCATATCTGCATTGCGGTAGTACAAAGCACGCGGGTTGAACCCACCTGTCTCTAAGGCGGCTTCACGATCAAGGGCCATAAAGTATGAAAAAAGAACATCAACTTCGCCATCACCTTTGTCATCTACGCTGCGCCATTCATCTTCAATATTAACTAATCCGCCACGCCAACCCACTGCAACGTACTCACCCTGTTTTAGTATGGCTATAGCCGGTGTGATTGCATCACCGCTAAAACGTGTTGAAGGATCCATGATGACAAGGTACTTACTCTTGATCTTTTCCAACAAAGTATTTGCACAATCACCCCACCCAGCACCGGGTGCAACTGCGAATAGATAAGTCCGCGCATCCATTGCGGCAACAAGTGGACCTGGATCACCGATAGAGAGGATAACGACACCGCATTCACTATTGGCTTTGATGGAATTCACCGCTTCAAGAGCATCCGCAGTAAAGCCATCCACGATAATCGCAACTGTTGTCTCTCTGTCTAAATCTATTGGGCGAATATCACGGGCAAATGCCAGAGTGATGAAGGCGGCTTTCTCAACGAGCTCGAATCCACCAGTGACATCTATGACTTCGAACCCAAGGTTTGCAATACTTGTGCGCAATGTATCGGCGAGTGCAAAATTCTTATCGGCACGTGCTGCCATACGCGCTTCGGCTAGGGCTATTACAGATTCAGGTGCGCTCATTTAATAACGACCGCCTTGGCCATCCCTAAAACCTTTACTCCAGCCGATGTTGCTATGCAATCTAGCTTGATACGGTTGCCATCTACCTCTAGAACTGTGGCGCTTACCGTCAGATCAACTTTCTCGCCGGCGGGCACGATAACCGGCTTGAGGAAGCGGGCTGAGAACTCCTTTACGTTGGCGCTGCCACCGGCCCAATCGCTGATGAACTTACCAACCAGGGCCATAGTCAACATTCCATGGGCGATCACGTTAGGCAATCCAACTGAGAGAGCAAACTCTTCACTCTGATGAATCGGGTTGTGATCTCCGCTGGCATTGGCATAGGCCTTTAACAGCTCGCGATCGAGGTAGAAAATCTTTGTGGGCAGGGTTGCTCCGGGCTCAATCATCCACGCACCACCAGTGTCGAACGCGTTGAGACCACGAGTTCTGAGCCATTGCGCAAATCGGAGCGCACCGAGATGATCTCATTGCCCGCAGCAACCCGAAGAGTCTCGATCGTGGCCGAGCAGTTAAGAAGATCACCGGCGACAATTGGTCGAATTATCTCAAAGCTTTGATCACCATGAACCAAGCGCGTCCAGTCAACACCAATCTCGGGTTGAGTCAAAATAGATTCATACTGCGACAAGGAGATTCGGATGGAAAAAGTCGGTGGAGCGATGGATGTATCCGCTTCACCTATGACAGAGCAAAAAGAGTCAATCTCGGACTGATTAATAGTGAGAGAGTTCGCGCCTTCGAAGGTGCGCCCGACCGAATCGGGATTGATCATTAGCGGGTTTCGCGGTGAAGGGTTGATAACTTGCAACGTGGACAGAACTTCTTGAGCTCCATACGGTCTGGATCGTTGCGACGGTTCTTCTTAGTGATGTAGTTACGCTCTTTACATTCAACGCAGGCCATGGTGATTTTTGGACGAACGTCCGCGCTTTTACTTGCCATGGTCTTAACTCCCTTGATGTATTACGGGTTCGGTTCTAATGAAGCCCTTAGGTTACCCGAGGCCTGTCCATGCGCGAAATTCGGATAGGTCGTACTCGTAGCGGGGGCGGGATTTGAACCCACGACACAGCGATTATGAGCCGCTTGCTCTACCAAGCTGAGCTACCCCGCCAGGGGTGTGCTTTGAAAAGATCTCACTTCTTGTGAAGGAGCTCTCTTCGAGCCCCCCACCGGAATCGGACCGGTGACCTTTTCCTTACCATGGAAACGCTCTACCAACTGAGCTAGGGGGGCGCTGGTTGTTCTTAGTAATTAGTCGAAGGCTGAGCGTACAGGCAGTAAAGGAGTTTGGAAAAATCCGTATCGTTACGCGCCAGGATTGAGAGTGATTTTGCCAGTAGTTTCACGGGCCAGCATCGCCTGATGGGCCTGTCTCGCCTGGCTCAATCCAAATGTGGCGCCAATAACTGGCTTTAGCTCTCCGCTCTTTACTAGGTCGAAGAGTTCATTGATTACATCGTTCATCAGCTCTTTTTTTCCAAAGCAATGAGAGAGCCAAAAACCTGTAATTGTTTTCGATCCGCCCATGAGTGAGCCTGGGTGAATTGCAGTCGGTGCCGTCCGTGATGCCATTCCATAGACAATCAATCTGCCAAATGGTGCAAGAGCTTCAAGGCTGACATCAAATGTTTTTCCACCAACCATCTCTAAAACTACATCGACTGGCTTACCGTTATTTGCTTCGAGAATCGCTGAAAGGAGTGTGTCCTGGTCGGCATCGATGACAACATCTGCACCTAGTGACTTCGCTAAATCTCGTTTAGCAGCCGTTGATGCAACGGCAATTACCTTTGCGCCCCACATCTTTGCCAATTGAATCGCAATAGTGCCAACGCCGCCGGCCGCTGCATGTATGACAACACTCTCACCAGTTTTTATATGACCAACTGTTTTTAATATGTGCCAAGCTGTTGAGCCCTG
>JABMMN010000050.1 GCA_013205535.1 Candidatus Planktophila sp. | reverse complement strand
GAGATGATGTCCTTGCCGCCAAGATCCATATCAAAGCCGGCATCGCGAAGTGCGCGGAGCCGATGCCTCGGCTGGAACAATCAAATCAGGTGGTGCCACACGCCGTGCGGCCAAGATGGTCGTCCTTGATGTTGCCCACCCAGATATCGAAGAGTTCATCGAGACCAAGGTCAATGAAGAGAACAAGATCCGCGCACTTCGCGATGCCGGCTTTGATATGGATCTTGGCGGCAAGGACATCATCTCGGTGCAGTACCAGAACGCCAATAACTCGGTCCGGGTATCCGATGAGTTCATGCGCGCAGTCGAAAAGGGCGAGCAGTTTGGTCTCAAGGCGATCGCAACTGGTGAAGTAATCGAGAGCGTAGATGCGCGAACATTATTTACGAAGATGGCACAGGCGGCATGGGCATGCGCCGATCCTGGGATTCAATACGATGACACAATCAATGATTGGCACACCAACCCAGAGACTGGTCGCATCAACGCATCCAACCCTTGCTCTGAGTACATGTCACTTGATAACTCATCATGTAACTTGGCATCACTGAACTTGATGAAGTTCTTGAAGAGCGATGGTTCATTTGATGCAAAGACATTTGCTCGGGCATGCGAGCTCATCATTACATCGATGGATATCTCGATCTGCTTCGCAGACTTTCCAACAGAGGCGATTGGCGATACAACAAAGGCCTATCGCCAACTCGGAATCGGTTATGCAAACTTGGGTGCATTACTTATGGCCTCAGGTCTTGCCTATGACTCTGAGGGCGGGCGCGCACTCGCCGGCGCAATCTCATCATTGATGACAGGTATCACCTACAAGCGCTCGGCAGAGCTAGCTGGAATCGTCGGGCCATATGCAGGCTTTGCACAAAATGCTCAGCCACATGCCCGTGTGATGCGCAAGCATGCCGCCGCCTCATCATCGGCAAAGTCAGAGACAACCCTTGACCGCGATGTATGGAGTGAGGCCAATAAGGCCTGGGATTCATGCCTTGCAACGGGAGATAAGAACGGTTGGCGCAACGCCCAGATCTCAGTTCTAGCACCGACCGGCACGATCGGTCTGATGATGGACTGCGATACAACTGGCATTGAGCCTGATTTCTCACTCGTGAAGTTCAAGAAGCTAGTCGGTGGCGGATCCATGCAGATCGTCAACCAGACGGTTCCCGCCGCACTTCGCAAGATGGGCTACGCCGAGGAGACGGTTGAGGCGATCGTCGAGTTCATCGCAGCCAACGGTCACGTCATCGATGCCCCAGGGCTCAAGCTTGAGCACTACGACGTCTTTGACTGCGCACTCGGTGCAAGGTCGATCGCAGCTATGGGCCATGTGCGCATGATGGCTGCATGTCAGCCATTCCTTTCAGGTGCTATCTCAAAGACAGTGAACCTGCCTGAGGATGCAACCGTTGAAGAGGTTGAAGATGTCTACTTCCAGGCATGGACGATGGGTGTCAAAGCCTTGGCCGTCTATCGCGATAACTGCAAAGTTGGTCAGCCACTCTCTGATGGCAAGGCAAAGAAGAAAGAGATCGAAGCCCAGGATGCACATCCAACCGCTGCTGTGCGCAAGCGACTTCCAAAGTCACGTCCATCAACGACAACATCCTTCTCTGTCGGCGGGGCTGAGGGCTATATGACATCGGGTGCCTATGCAGATGGCGCACTTGGTGAGGTATTCCTCAAACTCGGCAAGCAGGGCTCGACTTTGGCCGGTGTCATGGATGCATTCTCGATCGCAGTATCGATCGGATTGCAGTACGGAGTGCCTCTTGAGACCTTCGTAGAAAAATTCACTAACCTACGCTTTGAGCCAGCGGGCATGACAGATGATGCAGATATCCGCATGGCACAGTCGATGATGGATTACATCTTCCGACGCTTAGCACTTGACTATCTACCATTTGAATCACGTAGCTCTCTGGGGCTCTACACATCATCTGAGCGCGCTCGCGCATTAGAGACCGGCACATACACCGAAGATGTGGTTGAGGACTATGAGAACTTGGAGAGAACTGCTCCAATCACTCCAACTGCCCCATTGACATCACCACCGAAGTTGGTTGTGATCGATAACAAGCAAGAGTTCGGCTCATCCACTGAGTTGATGGAGGCCTTATCTGGCGTGAAGGCCGATGCACCTCTGTGCATGACCTGCGGAGTCAAGATGCGCATGTCGGGTGCTTGCTATGTATGCGAAGGCTGTGGCAACACATCTGGCTGCTCATAGACATACCCAGCAACCACTCATAAATGGAACGTCTTTTACATCAGATAAGGTGCTAGATAGACTCCAAATGTGAATAGTCCAGGGTTGGCTTTCAAGCAGGCTTTACGAGAAGAAAAGCCGTTGCAGATTATTGGTGCCATCAACGCTAACCACGCTTTATTAGCCAGACGGGCTGGCTATCGGGCGATTTATCTCTCTGGCGGCGGAGTAGCCGCTGGGTCTTTAGGTCTTCCAGATCTTGCAATCACAACTCTCGAAGATGTATTGATTGATGTTCGACGAATTACAAGTATCTGCGATACACCCTTATTGGTAGATGCCGATACAGGCTTTGGAACTTCTGCCTTTAATATTGCGCGGACCGTTAAAGATCTCATTAAAGCTGGAGCTGCGGCGATGCACATCGAAGATCAAGTGGCTGCAAAGCGCTGCGGACACCGACCTAACAAGGAAGTTGTTAGCACATCAGAGATGGTAGATCGCATTAAGGCTGCAGTTGATGCGCGCAGTGATGATAATTTCTCAATCATGGCACGTACCGATGCTATTGCAATCGAGGGTATCGATTCGGCTATCGAGCGAGTGCAGGCATATATCGCAGCAGGTGCAGATTTAGTCTTTCCAGAGGCGATAAGAACTCTTCAGGATTATAAAAAGTTTAGTTCTGCTATATCTAAACCGATTCTGGCAAATATCACTGAGTTTGGACTAACACCCTTATTCACACGTGATGAGCTTGGAGCAAACGGAGTGTCCATGATTTTATATCCTCTCTCAGCCTTCAGAGCGATGAACAAGGCAGCTGAGAATGTCTATGAGATTATTCGTAGAGAAGGTACTCAAAAGACTCTCATTGATAGCATGCAAACACGTGAAGAGCTATACGACCGTATCAATTATCACGAGTACGAGAAGACTCTCGATGAACTTTTAGGTAAAGAGTAGATGGCTGAGTTCAAGCCTAAGAAGTCAGTAGCACTGTCTGGGGTGACGGCTGGTAACACCGCATTATGTAGCGTTGGAAAATCTGGAAATGATCTGCACTATCGAGGTTATGACATCGCAGATTTGGCTGCCCACTGCGAGTTTGAGGAAGTCGCATATCTCTTGATTTATGGAGCTCTGCCGACGCAAAGTCAGCTACATTCCTATAAAACCAAATTAAAGGGCTTGCGAGGCCTGCCCGATGAAGTAAAGACAGTTCTCGAGCAGCTTCCAGCAAGTGCCCACCCTATGGATGTAATGCGCTCTGGCGTATCGGCCCTTGGCTGCATCAGCCCTGAGGACTCAGAACAGAGATTGGAGGGTGCGCAGGAGATCACCGACAAGCTCCTCGCCTGCCTGAGTTCAATCCTGCTGTACTGGTATCACTTTTCCAATAGCGGGAAGCAGATTGAGGTTGAGAGCGATGATGATTCAATCGCAGGCCATTTCTTGCATCTGCTTCATGGTGCACCTGCGAGTGATCTTTGGGTTCAATCAATGCAAGCATCACTTATTCTTTACGCTGAACATGAATTTAACGCATCTACCTTTGCCGCTCGTGTTATCGCTGGTACGGGATCGGATATCTATTCTGCAATTACTGGAGCAATAGGCGCACTGCGTGGACCAAAGCATGGTGGGGCTAATGAGGCAGCCCTACAAATTCAAGAGCGTTACTCAAACCCTGATGAAGCAGAGCGTGATATACGTGCCCGAGTTGAGAAAAAAGAGGTCATTATTGGTTTTGGACATCCCGTCTATACCGTCTCTGATCCACGCAATGTAATCATAAAAAACATCGCACTCAATCTCTCCAAAGAAAGTGGGAGCACAATCTTATTTGATGTAGCCTCACGTATCGAATCAGTAATGTGGGATGCTAAAAAGATGTTTCCAAATCTAGATTGGTTTTCTGCCGTTTCTTACAATCAAATGAAAATCCCCACCGCTCTATTTACACCAATATTTGTCATTGCACGCACTACCGGATGGGCGGCTCACATTATTGAACAACGTATCGATAATAAGATTATTCGTCCAAGTGCTAATTATACTGGCCCCGAGGATTTAGAATTTCTACCGAAAGAAAAAAGGTAGAAGCGATGTCGAATAATATTACCCAATCCAATCAGCTCTATGATCGAGAAATCATTGACATCGTTGATTACGTGATTGACTACAAAATTAGCTCACCCGTTGCCTATGAGACTGCCTGGAACTGCTTTATGGATACCTTAGGTTGCGGCTTTGAGGCACTTGAATACCAGGCCTGCACAAAGCTTTTAGGTCCAGTTGTCGAGGGCCTAACTGTTTCCAATGGCGTTAAAGTCCCTGGTACTAAATATGTTTTAGATCCCGTGCAAGGCGCATTTAATATCGGGACCATGATTCGCTGGTTAGATTTTAATGACACATGGCTTGCAGCCGAATGGGGCCATCCATCTGATAACTTAGGTGCAATTCTTGCAACCGCAGATTGGCTCTCTCGCACAACGGATAAGAAGTTCACAATTAAAGACGTACTCACGGCCATGATTAAGGCCCACGAAATTCAAGGCTGCATCGCACTTGAAAACTCCTTTAATAAAGTCGGACTAGACCACGTTGTACTTGTAAAAGTTGCATCAACTGCAGTTGTTGCCCAGATGATGGGGCTCTCAAGAGATCAAGTCTTGGCCGCGGTCTCCCTTGCTTGGGTAGATGGACAGTCCCTTCGCACATATCGTCACTTTCCAAATGCTGGATCACGTAAATCGTGGGCAGCTGGTGATGCAACATCGCGAGCAGTTCGCTTAGCCTTAATCGCTAAAACTGGTGAGATGGGCTATCCATCAGCTCTTACTGCAAAAACCTGGGGCTTCTATGATGTCTCATTTAAAGGTAATGCCTTTAAGTTTCAGCGCCCATACGGTTCTTACGTAATGGAGAATATACTCTTTAAAATCTCATTTCCGGCAGAGTTTCATTCACAGACTGCAGTTGAGGCAGCTATGACTTTACATACGGCGATGCTCGCAGCTGGAAAAACTCAGGCCGATATTAAGAAAGTAAGCATCCGCACACATGAGGCCTGTATTCGCATTATTGATAAGAAGGGCCCACTCAATAATCCAGCCGATCGTGACCACTGTATTCAGTATATGGTTGCAGTGCCACTTATCTTTGGCCGCTTAACTGCCCGTGATTATGAAGATAACATCGCATCAGATTCACGTATCGATGCTCTTCGTGAAAAAATCATCTGCGTTGAAGACTCGACTTTCACTGCCGATTATCACGATCCTGCCAAGCGCTCTATCGCTAATGCACTAACAATTGAGTTCAACGACGGAAGCGTCTTAGGTGAGGAAGTTGTCGAATATCCGATCGGGCACGCTCGGCGCCGTACTGCCGGTATTCCACTTTTAATTGAAAAGTACAAAACTAACCTTGCCCGCATCTTTGATGTGCCAACACAGGCAAAAATCCTTGCCCTGAGCCTTAATTATGAGGCCTTCATGACGACCCCCGTCGATGATTTCATGGATTTAATGGCCCTATGACTCTCTGGCCTTTTAAGAAGCAGGACTTAGGACAGTCTCGATGCCGACCGAAGTGATGATTCATCCCTTCACATTTGGGGATATGTCACAAAAGGATCTGCTTGGTGGAAAAGGTGCCAACTTAGCCGAGATGGTGCGCATCGGACTGCCCGTTCCTCCAGGATTCACGATCACAACACATGCATGTCGGCAATATTTACAAACCGGTCTCATTCCAGCCACTCTTCATGGTGAGATCGATGGAGCGCTCACAGATCTAGAGCGCATCAGCGGAAAGAAATTTGGAGGAGTTGATAATCCGCTCTTGGTCTCGGTGCGCTCTGGTGCGAAGTTTTCGATGCCAGGCATGATGGAGACAGTTTTAAATGTTGGGATGACCCCAGAGGTCACGCAGTCTCTAGCCTCATCATCTGGAAATCCCCACTTTGCATGGGATTCATACCGTCGCTTCATCGAGATGTTTGGCAAAATCGTCTGTGAGATCCCGCCAGTTGAGTTCCATAAAATCCAAGAGCGTATTACATCCTCATCTGGAGTTGAAGATATCGCGGATCTCAGCCTTGATGCCTTGATACTTTTGTGTGATGGCTTCAAAAAGGTAATCACCCTTACAACGGGTGAGGATTTCCCTGAAGATCCACGTGAGCATCTCATCAGATCTGTCGAGGCGGTCTTTAAATCCTGGAATTCAGAGCGTGCGCAGATGTATCGCAAGCGTGAGCGAATCCCATCCGATATCGGGACCGCTGTGAACATCCAATCAATGGTCTTTGGCAATCTCAGTGATGACTCAGGTACTGGGGTCGCATTCACACGTAACCCATCGACAGGTGACATTGGTCGCTACGGTGATTATCTGCAAAAGGCGCAGGGTGAAGATGTAGTTGCAGGAATTCGTACCCCTATGTCACTGGATGAGTTTGGAAGATTAGCTCCAGTGGTCGCAGCCGAGCTCGATGCTGTGATGCAGCTTCTAGAGGAGCATTATGAAGATCTCTGCGATATCGAGTTCACAATCGAGCGTGGAAAGTTATGGATTTTGCAGACCCGTGTGGGCAAACGCACTGCGGAGGCGGCTTTTAGAATCGCACTGCAGTTTGTCGATGAGGGCAAAATTACTATGGATGAGGCGTTACGACGCACATCAGGAGATCAGTTGGCGATGCTGATGTTTCCGCAGTTCGATACATCCGGGCCATTGCATGAGATTGCACGTGGAATTGCTGCATCTCCAGGGGCGGCAGTCGGTGAGGCGGTCTTTGATTCTAAACGTGCATTCGACCTATCAAAATCTGGTAAAAAAATAATTCTAGTTCGCCGTGAGACCAGTCCTGATGACCTTGTTGGAATGGTTGCCTCTCAAGGAATCCTGACAAGTCGTGGAGGTAAGACGTCACACGCCGCCGTTGTAGCACGGGGTATGGGCAAGACTGCAGTCTGTGGAACAGATTCAATTTCAGTAGATGAGCGGGCAAATCTATTTACCGTTGGCACAACAACTGTTTATGAGGGTGATGTAATCTCAATCGATGGCACAACTGGGGCTGTATATCTAGGTGATGTTCCAGTTGTCGCATCCTCTGTCACATCGTATTTAGAGGGGCGCTTATCGGCCGAATCCGATGAGGCCGCCCCTGTCGTCAAGGCCGTTGATCGCATCCTGATGCATGCCGATGCGGTGCGAAGATTGAGAGTTCGCACAAATGCCGATACGCCTGAGGATGCGATACGTGCACGAATTTTGGGGGCCGAGGGTGTTGGCCTATGTCGTACCGAGCATATGTTCTTAGGACCACGCCGCTCTTACGTGGAGCGCTTGGTGCTGGCAGAAAATGAAGATGTCCAGCGCTCGGTCATTGCCGAGATGGAGCCACTGCAGAGAGCGGATTTCGTTGGCATCATGATGGCGATGTCGGGTCTACCAGTGACAATCCGCTTGCTCGATCCGCCATTACATGAGTTTTTGCCATCATTGGTTGTGTTGAGCACAGAGATGGCCAGAGCAGAGGCGCTCAACGAAGAGGTCTCACCGAGAGATCGAGCATTATTCGCCGCCGTCAATCGCCTGCATGAATCAAATCCCATGTTAGGTCTGCGTGGAGTCCGTCTTGGAATTCTCATTCCAGAGCTCTATAAGATGCAGGTTCGAGCCCTTGTCCATGCATTTCTTGAAGTGAAAAAATTAGGCCACGATCCCCAACCTGAGATCATGATTCCCTTGGTAGCAACCCAGCGCGAACTCCTATTTCTGCGTGAAACCCTCGAGGAAGAGATCGGAAAGATATTTAAGGGCTCTGGGATTGCCTATGAGATTCCTATTGGCACGATGATTGAGACTCCACGAGCTGCAATCACCGCTGATCGCCTGGGTGTGCATACTGATTTCTTCTCATTCGGCACTAATGATTTGACGCAATTAACGTGGGCATTTAGTCGTGATGATGTCGAATCAACTTTCTTACCGCGATATTTAGATCTTGAACTCTTGCCCTTCAATCCATTTGAATCTTTAGATGAGGCTGGAGTTGGAATTTTGCTTCGCACAGCCGTCGATTTAGCACGTGGATTGCGAAGTGATTTCAAGCTAGGTATCTGCGGTGAGCATGGTGGAGATCCACGTAGTATCCATTTCTTCAATTCGCTTGGTCTTGACTATGTCTCATGTTCACCATTTCGAGTTCCGATCGCCCGACTTGAATCTGGTAGGGCCAGCGTCAAAGATTGACACCTGCGGGCGATAAGGTTTCTTCCATGAGTGATATGTCGGCAAAGGTGCGCCAAGCACTCGATGCAGCAATCACTGCAATCGGTGGTGCGCCACGCGAGGGTCAGATAGAGATGGCCGAGGCCGTGGCAAACGCCTTGACCGATCGCCATCACTTGATGGTGCAAGCAGGTACAGGCACTGGAAAATCTCTGGCTTACCTCGTTCCGCCACTTGTCCACGGGCGAAAAGTTTTAGTTGCAACGGCCACTTTGGCGCTGCAACGCCAGCTAGTCGAACGTGATTTACCGGCAGTTGTGCCCGCTCTTGAAAAAGTACTGGGGCGCGAAATTACCTATGCAATCTATAAGGGCGTGGGTAACTACATCTGTCTGCAAAAGATGAATAGTGAAGAGCCAGATGCCGATGGTGAAATTATGTTGGGCATCTCATCGCTGGAAAAAGATGCCAAACGTTTACATGAATGGGCGCGTAAACCCGGTGTATCAGGGGACCGTGATGATGCACCAGAAGTGGATAGGCGAGTTTGGGCGGCAAACTCGGTCTCTGGCCGTGAATGTGTCGGCGCCGATAAATGTGCATTTGGGCCGCAATGTTTTGCAGCTAAGGCAAAAGGCAAAGCGCAAACGGCCGATGTCGTCGTCACGAACCACACCTTATTGGCCATTGAAATCGTCGATTCGCATCCGATTTTGCCAGAGCGTGATGCAGTAGTCCTTGATGAGGCACACGAGTTTATGGATCGCGCAACGCAGGCCGTGACGGAAGAGCTCACATCGGCACGCGTGCTACGCGCATCGGCAATGGCCCGTAAGTTCATGCCGGG
>JABMMN010000049.1 GCA_013205535.1 Candidatus Planktophila sp. | reverse complement strand
GGCACACGAGTTTATGGTTCGCGCAAGGCTGGCCGTGACGGAAGAGCTCTCATCGGCACGCGTGCTACGCGCATCAGCAATGGCCCGTAAGTTCATGCCAGGCAAGTTGGCAGATGCCTTTCATAAAGCCGCTAACGACTTTCACGAATCGATGGTTGATTACGGTGAATCTATCCGCGGAGATTTTGCTGCCCAAGGTCGCCTGGAAGAGATTCCGCAATCCCTTGAATCACCGATTAGAAAGGTGCGCGAGAGCGCCCAGGCAATTACACAGTTTATGTCGGCCGATGATGAGATTATCGACACTGATGTTTTAGCCGAGCGCGCACGAGTAAAGGGCGCAGTCAGTGAAATCTCTACAACGGCTGCGACCTTATTAAAACTCGGTGATGGATTTGTACTTTGGTATGAACCAACTTTTTCAACGCTGCATTTAGCTCCGCTCTCAGTCTCTGAGCTCTTGCGCGAGAATCTGCTGACTCAAACCCCTGTGATTGCCACATCGGCGACGTTAACCGTTGGAAACTCATTTAATGCCCTCGCTAAAAGCATTGGCTTTTTGGTGGGTGATGATTTAAATAGCGATGTTAAGAGCGGAGAAGTTGATCCCGCTAATGTGCAGATGCTCGATGTTGGCTCACCATTCGATTTCGCCAATCAAGGTGTTTTATATATGCCAAAACATTTACCAGAACCTGGCCGCGATGGTCCAAGTATCGAAGTTCTTACTGAGCTCGGTGAGCTCATCGATGCTGCGGGTGGGCGCACATTGGCCCTATTTTCATCCTGGCGGGGGGTAGAGGCCGCCGATGCACATCTGCGAAAAGTCTTAGCAGAGCTGCCAATAAAAATCTTTACACAAAAACGTGGAGATTCAGTTGGCCCACTCGTAGAAAAATTTGCAAAGGATGAAACATCAATCCTGCTCGGCACAATGTCGCTTTGGCAGGGCGTTGACGTTCCGGGAAATAGTTGCATCCTTGTCGCTATCGATCGAATTCCCTTTCCGCGCCCAGACGAGCCGGTGATGTCGGCGCGTGCAGCCCAGGCAGATGCCGCAGGTGGAAGTGGTTTTATGCAGGTCTCTCTGCCTCGCGCAGCGCTATTGCTGGCTCAGGGCACTGGCCGTTTGATTAGATCTGTTGAGGACCGTGGTGTTGTTGCGATCTTGGACTCGCGCATCGTTACTAAGAGGTATGGCAGCGTGCTCTTAAACTCTATGCCACCACTATGGCGCACATCAGAAAAAGTCGTGGTTTTGGATTCACTGCGCCGTCTCAATGAAAGAGTGAAAGACTGAGGCCATGCCCCGGATTAAGACACAGACTCTTGCGCAGCACCGTGATTGGCGGCGCAATCAGTTGATTGAGGCGGCCGCCAGCATCGCAATGGAGTCGGGCACAGAGGCGATCTCTGTCGCCGCTGTGGCTGCGCGTGCAGGACTCTCGCGAACATCGGTTTATGAGTACTTTGAGAGCAGATCCGAGCTCGTCGCAGATCTTGTCATCGATGAGCTTGAGGGCTTTGCTGGAGTTTTAAACTCCGCGGTAGAAGAGTGCACCGATGCACAATGTGTCATCTCCTGCTGGATGACTGCGGCGCTGAGTTACATTGCAGATGGTCGCCACCTCCTGGCTAAGACTCTCAATGCGACATCATTGCCACAATCGAGAGGGCATCTCATCGCTATGGCCCACCGTAAGTTGATGTCTGCGCTGGTCAAGGCCGTCAACGAGATAGGTGTTACGGATGTAGACCGTGCCCTGGCATTCATTCAAGCCATAACCGATGCCTCTACCAAGAGAATCGAGTCAGGCAATGATGCACAGACTGAGATCTCATCTGCCATAGCTTTTTGCATCTATGGTCTGAAGGTTATTTAATTAAATACCCTTGACTGTGAATACAAAGTTAAGGGGCTCAAAGGTCGATTTTCGCCCGGGAGCCGTCGCAGTTATCTCACAGGTGCCTCGACGAACCGTGAGGAGCGCTTTAATAACTGAGCATGACCCAACAGCCTTATATTTGATCTTCTCCCCAAAATTCGACACTAGTGCAAGAGGTATTTTTGTGAAGGCCTTGGTTGTCGGGGCTACCACGGTGTTGCCCACTGTTTGAACCCCTAAGGTCAATCTGATGGGGAGAATGAGCGTCACTGTCGCAGAGGTTGCATTTCCCGCAGATGTCACAGCGATCGCACACTCACCCGAACCGGTCAAAGCGGTCACTTCGCTACCTTTGAGTGAGCAGGTCGGAGCGAGAGATCTGTATGTAAGTGCAGCGCTAGCCTTTGATGTTGCAACTAGTGCACCGACTTGGCGATAAGCCAAGGTAGCCGGGGCCCTCGTACTCACTGAAATGCCGTTTATTGTCGCGGTGATTTCATCGGCTGCAAGGGCCGCACTGCCAGTCGGGGCAGCCTTGAACGTCAGAGGAAAGAATTGATCCTCCGTTAAATCACCAGGAACCGTGTGATCAAAGCGCATGAATACTCCACACTTTGAAACCGTGCAATCAACCGTTGTCGCTGCCACCACGTAGCTACCCGTTGGCTTGAACTTGATGAGATCGCTCGGAAGAAAGGATGCACCTTGGGCGGTAGATATCCAGAGTTCAACGGCCTTGTTACATACCGCCGAGCGTGTTCCGACAGCAGCCTCTACGCATTGCTGGATGTAAAGACCACCCTTGGTTGGGACATTTGAAAGGGTGATATTTATCGTTGCACCCTGGGATTCAAGGTTGGTCAGAGGCCCACCGACAAACTTTGTCTGAGCAGCGAAGGCTGCGACAGGCATTAAGAATGAGACTAAAAGAATACCGAGCACTAACTTTTTCACTTTTCTCCTTATTTGATCTTAATTGGAATAAACATGTCCGAGCTTCGATCTGAACTTCGTAGATGATCGGCTCTCACTGTTATTGCACATTTGACCTTGGTGCAATCGAACTTGCCGATACGTTTTGAGACTCTCACTTTTTGGGTAAAGCCGCCACCGGGTAAGAACTCATCTACAAGACCAATGGCATAGGGAGGAGGATTCGATGAGATCCAAAAGGACGCCTCACCCATTCCCGCCTTATTGACTCCACCGCCACACGGTGTTGGCGGTTCACCTTTTTTAGGCACAACACAAAATGCAAGATAGATCCCAACGGTCTCATCAAAGCGTTTGCCAGTGACAGTGAGCAGTGATCCGCTCTTTGCAGTTGTACTCGAAACGCTCAGGATCTGGCCCGAGGCACCAGTGATCGAGACTGCGGCTGCAGGGGCAGCGGTCATGAGAACCAATGCAATGCCAAACACAACCGCTCTCTTCATGACAAGAGTTTAATTTATTGCTCAAAAACCCTTATCCGACAGGACACAACAATCTGTCGCTAAAAACTTTGAGAGACTACTCCCATGAGGAAAGCCTTTATTATCGCGCTCAGTCTTCTTCTCTCTGGATGCTCAGCGATAGCGCCTGTGAGCAGTTACACAATCTCACCAAATGATGTGAGAGCGATTTCACTCTCAGAAAAAGGTTCTTTCTCGGTCTCTCGAGTGGTGGTTTTGGCAAATGGTGTTGGCGAGATTATGAAATCCCTGAATGCTTCTTCGATTCTTGTGGGACGTGATATTTCAAGTACTGGGGCTGGGCAAGAAGATATTCCTATCGTCACCTCAGGGCATCAGGTACTACCTGAAAAAGTAATCGCCTTACAACCCGATCTTGTCATCGTAGATGCATCAACGGGTCCCCAGACCGCTCTCAATCAAATCCGATCAACTGGTATCAAAGTCGTGCAGACACCAGAGAGTTGGACCCTTGCCGATATTGCGAAAAAAGTGCGAGCGGTGGGTGTTGCAATCGGGGCACAGAGCCAAGCAGAACTATTGGTTACGAAGATAGAGCGCGCCTTATCGCAGATAAAGCTTTCGGCTAAGCCACGAGTCGCTTTTCTTTACTTACGCGGGACCTCTTCAATCTATCTGATCGGTGGTCCTGGTTCAGGTGCTGATTCAATGGTGCAATCAATCGGGGCCATTGATATTGGAGCACGCTCGCTCTCTCGACCGTTTAATACATTGACGGCGGAGAGTTTGGCCTTGCTAGATCCAGATGTGCTTTTGGTGATGACTAAGGGGCTCGAATCAGTGGGGGGAGTCAATGGCTTAATCAAACTTCCAGGGGTGGCGCAGACAAAGGCTGGAAAAAATCGAGCGATTATCGATGTCGATGACTCGCTGCTTCTCTCATTCGGTCCACGAACCCCTTCTCTCGTAGAGGCGCTGGCTCAAGCATTAAAAGAGGTGGCTCCATGAAAAAGACTGCCCCTTTCTTAGCGCTCATCATCTGCCTCTTACTTGCCCTATCCGTGGGGGCTACGCAGATTGATAGTTTTTGGTCGGCACTTCTTCATCCAGGAAGTAATGCGATCTTGTGGGAGATCAGGTTGCCTCGAGTCATAGCCGCTGTGATCATCGGTGCGGCACTGGGTATCGCGGGCCTTCTTGCTCAAGGAGCATGCAATAACGCTCTGGCTGAGCCGGCCATTTTGGGAACCACTGCCGGTGCAACTCTTGGAGCAGTCGTAGGAATATTGATCGGCCTTGCACAGGTGGGCTCAGTGGGAGCGATCATCTGTGGTGTTGTAGGGGCTTTGCTCACTACGGCGATGACCTTCAAGTTGGCGGCTTTGCGCCTTGAGCTCTCATCATTCGCCCTGATTATCGTTGGAATCGCCGTCTCTGCAGTCATATCATCTCTTGCTGCAATTTTATCGCTCATTGCCAACCGTGCAGATGCGCGATCAATATCTTTTTGGAGCTTTGGATCACTGGCATTGGTGACCAAAGAGAATCTCATCGGGATAACCATTACCACTATCGCAGGATTATTGATCGCCTACACAATTGCGCCCTCATTAGATCGACTCTCCCTCGGTGATTCAACTGCATTTCATCTAGGAGTCGATCCTAGAAGGCTTCGCCTGATTGCTCTTGTGGCGCTCTCACTTCTTTCGGGTGGAGCAGTCAGCACAGTTGGGACTATCGCCTTCATTGGTCTTGCCGCCCCGCATATTGCACGTTTTATCTATGGTCCTTCACATCGCCTTCTCATCGGGCAGAGCGCAGTGATTGGTTCACTCATCGTTCTGATCGCTGATACTTTCGCAAGAACAGTTTTTGCCCCGAATGAGCTGCCCATCGGTCTGGCTACATCGCTACTCGGTGCTCCGATACTGATCGCTCTTGTAAGCCTTCGGAGTAATCTCTGGAAAACACAGTGATCACGATTAATGAGATCACGATCATTCGCGATGGACGCCGAATTATCCAGGACTTTAGTGAGCAGATTCCTGCAGGCTCCATCACTGTGATTCTTGGCCCAAATGGATGTGGCAAATCAACATTATTGGCGGCTATTGCAGGTGATATCGCCCCCGATAAGGGCACGATCACTATCGATGACATCCACCCGATTCTGAGCGCGCCATTGGAACTCTCACGTCTGCGCGCCGTCGCAATTCAAAATCAGAGCTTTACACTGGGATTTACAGTACGCCAAATTATTGAGATGGCGGGAATGGCAGACGAGGTCTTGAAATCACTCGCCCTGACCAAGATCTCAGAGCGTATCGTCACATCTTTATCAGGGGGAGAATCTCAACGGGTATCTCTTGCTCAAGCCATTGCTCAAAACACGCCAGTCTTGCTTCTAGATGAGCCCCTGTCCGCGCAGGATCAGGCGAGCAAGGCGCGTATCATAAAAGTTTTACAAAAGCGTGCAGAGCAGGGTGCAACAGTGGTGGTAGTGGCTCATAGCGGTGAGAGTGACTTAACCTGGGCTGACAAGGTCATCAAGCAGTTTTTGTAATGTAGGCCAGGATCGTGCAAAACTTGGATGAAGAGGTAGTTCAACAACCTTTTCGATATCGACCCATCGCACTTCATGTGATTCATCATTTACCTCATGAGCAACCAGCGCATCACTGGCCTGTGCAATGACAGTGTCATAGCGCCAGCCACCGTGATTGTCGGTAAAGGTATGTAATGGAGTCAGATAGTTAGTTTGAATACCAGTCTCCTCAACGGCCTCACGAAATGCACACTCGATTGTGGACTCGTGAGAATCACGTGCACCCCCAGGGATTCCCCAGGTATCTCCGTTATGCACCCACGGGGCTCGGTGCTGGAGCAAGATTTGATCTCCGCGCACAAGTAAGACTCCTGCGGCGCCATGTAGGCCCCAATGTTTTGCCCCGCAATCGCACTGGACCCAACCATCCCCATCGCGCGCAACCATTGCGCAAGAGTGCCACACCTATCCACAGTTAGTACGGTGAGCCTTCATGTGGGTCAGTACCCACGCTTATGGTCTGGCGCATGAGACTGATCTTCACCATCGCACTGACTCTGCTCTTTGCCATCCCTGCACCGGCTTTTGCCGATTGCAGTGAGAGTGCATGTGTGGATGTTTATACCCATGACAACCAAATCATCATTGAGGCACGTAAGGGCGATGCAAACACGAGAACAAAGAGAGCACCCCGGCCTGCGCCATCTGCCACTCTCTGGTTTCCGCCCAAGCCAAGCCCTGCGCCCTATGTAAAGCGCACCTACAAACCACGAACCGCAAAGCCACGAACGTATACCCAAAAGGTGAATCTGAGTGATCGTCTTACCAAGTTGGTACCCACTGCCGGCATAGCATTTCAACCCGAGTTTGAAGCGCTAACACATGTGCCAGTGATCTTTTGGATCGATCTGCCAAAAATCTTTGCGAGCAGAGTCGACATCATTGGTGAGATCGTTGATGTCACTCTTCGTCCAGGCTTCATCTGGTCCTACGGTGATGGATCGATCTGGGCGACGAGTGATACAGGCTCCCCATTTCCCAATCAATCGATCACACATACATATAGAAAACCTGGCACCTATGTGGTGACTGTAATCACGACTTGGAATGGCAGCTTTTCTCACAACGGCACAGTACGAGCCATTACTGGACACGTTATAAAAACCTCGGTGGCAACCGTCACTGTTGTATCGGCCCCTACCCGCTTTACGAAATGAGAAGACTATGTCTACCGAAAAACAGGCTCTATCGCTCATACCCACCACAACTGCAAGCGATGGTGCATTTATCTCTCTTGTAAATAGCTTTACAGTCATTGAGGATTCACCTGATATCAATGAGTACCAGCGCGAAGGAGCCACCGCCGTGATTGATTTAGCTGGCGAGTTTGAAAAATTTGGAGAGTCCAGTACCCCGCAGAACATTGCACGGGTATTGGGCTCCTTGAGTGATATTCAGGTGCGCGACTTTGCCTTGGGCTCACATAACGCAGAAAGCTTCCAGGTGTATTGGGCGATGTGGCATTACCTGCTCCAAGTCGCCCCCGTAGGCTATGTCGCCCCCGTAGCATGCCTATTTGCCACCCTTGCCTATGAAAAGGGTGATACCCAGTTGGCTTATCGCGCCCTTAATCGCGCCACAGAGGACCAACCCGCCTATTCACTGACCATCCTGTTACGTCGCGTCTTTGGCTCGGGCTGGCCCGCTGGCGCATTTGCCGCAATGCGAACCGAGCTTCACCCCAAGGTCACGGCAGGTATTTTTGAATAATGAGAGGCCTCTGCTAACCTCCTGCCAGGTCATGAGTTCTAGCGCATAGCCCCGGCGTGCTAGACGGCAACCCTCCACCACGGTGGGG
>JABMMN010000048.1 GCA_013205535.1 Candidatus Planktophila sp. | reverse complement strand
TCAACGCGAAGGCGGGCTCACTTTCGCGCATGTCACCCATGATCTAGAAGAGGCCATGACAATGGCCGACACGATTGCGGTGATGAACGAGGGCAAGATCGAGCAGATGGGCACTCCCGCAGATTTATATGACGATCCAGAGACGGCATTTGTCGCTAACTTTTTAGGTCAGTCAAATCTCATCAAGGGAAAAATCGATGGCAATGATGGCGATAACGTAGTTATCGATCTCTTTGGCCAAAAGATATCGATGCCAAAATCACGCTCACATGCCGTTGATAACTCCCTCTATGCCGGAATTCGGCCAGAGAAGTTTCGCATTACCCGCACGGGATCGCAGGTACGGGGCAATACCTTGAGCGGTGGCCACATTGAGGATGTCTCCTATATTGGCGTGAGCACCCAGTATGTAGTTGCCATGCCATGGGGCCAAGAGCTGATGGTCTTCGAGCAAAACGATGATGGCGTCCCACCATTTAACAAGGGCGAAGAGGTCGTCATCTCATGGGAGCCAAATTTCACATTTGGTCTTCGTGGAGATGAGGATATCGAGGCAGGAATGGAAGTAAATCCAGAGCAGTTAGATGAATAAAGAGTAATGAGGGCTACCTTGGCGAAGGTAAAGACCCCTTACCTGCTGCTATTTCCTGGTTTTGCATTTCTCTTCATCTTTTTTATTCTTCCCATAATCAACTTAGCCCAAACCTCAACGCAGACTCCTATCGCTGGTGGTGATACGGGCCAGAATGAACAGACCTTCGCCTTTAGTAACTACATCAACGCCTTCATCGAAAACCGAGAGCAGTTCGGACGCTCATTCATCTATGCAACCCTTGCAACGATTTTTGCCTTAGCCATTGCCTACCCATTGGCGTATGCCATAGCATTCAAATCTGGAAAGTTCAAGAATATTCTTCTTGTTCTAGTCGTAGCACCCTTCTTCACATCGTTTCTACTTCGGACCATCGCCTGGAAACAGATCTTGGGTGAAGAGGGCTTTGTGGTGCCGACGCTTCGTAACTTAAATCTCATGGGGCAATCCACAACGATTACATCGACATCTATCGCTGTTGTGGCGGGTATGACCTATAACTTTCTACCCTTCATGACGCTTCCTTTATATGCCTCGCTTGAGCGTATCGATCCACGAACAATTGAGGCATCTGGCGACTTATATGCAAATGCCATCACAACTTTTCGCCGCGTAACCTTGCCACTATCTCTCCCAGGTGTCGTAGCAGGCACATTACTTACCTTCATCCCAGCAGCCGGAGACTATGTAAACGCTGCGATCTTAGGAAGTCCTAACACAAAGATGATCGGTAATGTCATCGAATCTCGGTATTTCAAGATCGTTGACTATCCCACTGCAGCAGCACTTTCATTTACCTTGATGGCCGCTATCTTGATCCTTGTCACCCTCTATATCCGAAAAGCTGGGACGGAGGAGTTGGTATGAGCACGCAGTTGAAGAGCGCCTCTATCCCGACGATTCCAATTAAGGCCAGGCTTTCGCGCTGGTTTGGACGTAACCTCTTGCGTATCTATATGGTCTTCGGCTTCACATATCTCTTCATCCCAGTGGCCTACACCTTTGTATTCTCATTCAATGATTCAGGCAAGAGTAATCTGATCTGGAAGGGCTTTACGCTAGATAATTGGCAGAATCCATGCGGTGCGCCGCAGATTTGTAATGCACTTGGTAACTCAATCAAGATCGGCTTACTGGCTACGATATTTTCAACGATTCTTGGGACTCTCATCGCCTTTGCAATCGGGCGTTATCACTTTAAGGGCCGCTCAAGCTCTAACCTGCTGATCTTTCTACCTATGGCAACACCTGAGATAGTCCTTGGAGCCTCACTTCTATCGCTCTTTCTTGTCTTCAAAATAAATCCAGGATTTTGGCCCACAGTCATCGCTCACGTCGTATTTTGTATCTCTTTCGTCGTCGTCACCGTCAAAGCGCGAATCGCAAGTTTAGATCCACGACTTGAGCAGGCCGCGATGGATCTATATGCAAATGAGGTAGAGACATTTAGGCGTGTTACCTTGCCATTAGTTGCACCTGGTATTGCAGGAGCGGCTTTGTTGGCCTTCTCACTCTCCTTTGATGATTTCATTATCACTAACTTTAATTCTGGGACGTTAATCACCTTCCCAAAGTTCGTCTATGTGGCCGCTGCGCGAGGAATCCCCGCACAGGCAAATGTGATCGGATCTGCGATGTTTTTCTTAGCTTTAGCCCTTGTCATCGCGGTTCAGATAGTCAATCGTAAGAAAATACGCTAGCCTTAGGATGTTGCTATAGCGACCGACAGGTTGTAAAAAGAAAATCTGCGCTATGGGGTTAGGTTCCGGAGGACCCGGGCCAACTACGAGTTGTGATTGAAGGGGTGATTCCGGCCAAGGCCGGATAGCGCGATGGTAACCATCGACCCCTCTGTTCTCACGCACCTGAGTTATATGCAGCCGGCCTTGTACTGGCTCGATGAAGATCCCCTCGAGCCGATGCCGCATCCAACTCTAATCGGTGATGTGACGACCAATCTTTGCATCGTCGGTGCTGGCTATACAGGTTTGTGGACCGCTCTTCTTGCCAAAGAGGCCGATCCGCAGCGCGAAGTCATTATTCTCGAGCAGCGTGAAACCGGTGCCGGCGCATCGGGCCGTAATGGGGGCTTTTGTAGTTACACACTTACTCATGGATTCATGAATGGCTACGCCCGCTTCAAGGATGAGATGGCAATTATTGAGCGTATGGGTCGCGAGAATCTGGATAGCATAGAAGCGACAATCAAGAAATATGGAATTGAATGTGATTTTGAGTGGAATGGGGAGCTTCGAGTCGCGGTCCAAGATTGGCAGATGGAGTCGATCATCGAAGAGGCGGCCCTTCGCAACTCCTTTGGAGATAACGTTGAAGTTTTGAACGCCGCCCAGGTGCAGGCCCGGGTGAACTCACCGATTTACAAAGGTGCACTCTGGGATCCAGATGGCACCGCCTTAGTCGATCCTGCACGTTTGGTCTGGGGACTTGAGCGTGTTTGTATAAAACTAGGTGTGAAAATCTTTGAAAATACTCATGTAGAAAAAGTTGAGCAGACTCGAACAGGGATGATCGTTCACACTCCATATGGAGTTGTACATGCGAAGAAAGTCGCACTCGCAACTAATATCTTCAAATCACTTGTGCGCCGGGCCCATAAGTACGTGATCCCTGTCTATGACTTCCAACTCGTCACTGAGCCATTAACTCCAGTGCAACTCGAATCCATCGGTTGGAAGGAGCGCGAGGGATTATCTGATGCTGGTAATCAATTTCATTACTATCGAATGACGAAAGATAATGAGATCTTATGGGGTGGCTATGATGCGATTTATAACTTCAGTGGCAAGGTCAGACAAGAGTATGAGTCAGATGCCCAAACATATGCACATTTAGCACAGGCTTTTTTGGAGACGTTCCCGCAACTCAAGGGAATCAAGTTCACACATGGTTGGGGAGGCGCGATCGATACCTGCACACGTTTTTCACCATTCTGGGGCATGGCACATCGCAAACGTTTGGCATACGTCATGGGCTATACAGGTTTGGGGGTCGGATCAACCCGCTTTGGTGCACAGGTAATGCTGGATCTTTTGGATGGTATTGATAATGAGCGCACTCGTCTTACGATGGTGCGAAAGAAACCATGGCCATTTCCTCCCGAACCATTTCGATTCCTCTTTATCCGCCTGACGCAATGGTCCATCAATAGAGCAGATCACAAGCAGGGTAGGCGTAACTTGTGGCTTCGCATGCTCGATTCCTTGGGCTTAGGTTTCGATTCTTAATGTTTTACGCCTATTCTTGATACATGGTCAATCACGGCAACATGTATGGCCCCGACTTTACATTTCTTGGTATCGAACGCTGTGATTTAGATATCCCATCGAGCTTTGCCGATGCCGATGTTGTAATCATCGGTGCACCGATTGACAGCGGTACATCTCATCGCTCGGGTGCAAAGTTTGGTCCTCAGGCCATTCGTGGTGGGGATTATCTGCCTCATGATGCTGCGCGTCCTCATTTGGCGCTGCGTATCGATTCATTACAGGAGATGAAGGTCGTTGATGCAGGGGATTTACTCATGCCTGGGGGAGATCTCATCGCCTCACTTGAGTTACTAGCAGTTGCAACAGAGAAGATTTCACGTGCAGGTGCTATCCCAGTCATTCTTGGTGGAGATCACTCAATTGCATCTGCCGATGTTGCAGGAATCGCACGTCATAGAGGTCTTGGAAAGATTTCAATGATCCACTTCGATGCTCACGCCGATACAGGTGAGGATCACTTCGGCGCCCTTGTTGGACATGGAACCCCGATGCGCCGCTTGATTGAATCTGGTGCGGTGCGAGGAGATCGTTTCCTGCAGCTCGGTCTGCGCGGATATTGGCCAGATGCCAAAACCCTAGATTGGATGAGAGATCAGGGTATGCGCTCCTATGAGATGACTGAGATCCATCATCGTGGATTACACACTGTCTTAGATGAGTCATTTGTGACTTTGACCGATGGATGTGATGGTGTATTTCTCTCGGTAGATATCGACGTTGTAGATCCGGGGATGGCGCCAGGGACTGGAACACCAGAGCCGGGAGGGATGACTAGTCGCGAACTACTCGAATCTGTGCGTCGAATCTGCCTTGAACTTCCAATAGTCGGTATCGATGTGGTGGAGGTGGCACCTGCATTCGATAATGCAGAGATCACTGCGATCCTGGCTAATAGAGTCGTTTTAGAGGCGTTAAGTGCGATTGCAAAGCGTCGCAGCGGTGAGAAGTATTCACCAACACAAAACTTATTGGATCGCTAGATGCGTGAAGTTGTAGTTCTAGGCTCCACGGGCTCCATCGGGCGCCAGGCTCTAGAGATCATAGCCGCGTACCCAGATAAGTTTCGTGCCCTTGCAATCTCATCGGCAGGTAGTGATCCGGCCTTGGTCATTGCACAAGCAAGGGCTTTGAAAGTGAGTTATGTCGGTGTTGTGAGCAATGCCGATGTGATCGGCCAAGCTTTACCTGATGTCAAGGTGATCGATGGAGAACTAGCATCCTCGCAGATCGCATCTCTTGCCTGTGATGTCGTCATCAATGGCATTACAGGCTCGATCGGACTTGGTCCAACTCTTGCCGCCCTTGATGCGGGAAATATATTGGCCTTGGCCAATAAAGAGTCACTTGTTGTAGCAGGTGATCTCGTCATGTCAAAGGCAAAGCCGCTGCAAATAATCCCGGTCGACTCTGAGCATTCGGCAATCTGGCAGAGCGCCTTAGCTGGTAAGCGTGATGAGATCAGTAAGGTGATTTTGACCGCAAGCGGTGGTCCATTTGTGGATCGAAATGATGTGAGTGGGGTGAGCCTGGAAGATGCACTCAAGCATCCAACATGGAGTATGGGCGCTGTTGTTACTATAAATTCTGCGACCCTAGTCAATAAGGGTCTTGAGATAATCGAGGCACACCATCTATTTTCAATGCCATACTCTGCAATAGAGGCGGTCATTCATCGCCAATCGGTTGTGCACTCATTGGTTGAGTTCGTGGATGGATCAACAATCGCCCAGGCAAGTCCCCCCAATATGAAGGGTGCGATCGCTTATGCACTTAACTTTCCGAACCGTCTAGTAAAGGCGACTGCACCTATTAATTGGAGTATTAAACACGAGTGGAGTTTCCAACCAATCGATGACACACAGTTTCCAGCGCTCGCCCTCGCACGCCATTGTGGTGAGATCGGCGGGGGCCTTCCTGCGATATTTAACGCGGCAAATGAGATTGCGGTCGCAGGATTTATCGCTGGAAAGATCGCATTTACCTCAATAGTTCCCTTAGTTGAGGCTGTGGTTGCGCAATCTGAAAAATTAGCACCTCAAAGGCTGCGAGACTTGGTCGATGTCAGTGCCGTGCAAGATGATGCGCGGATGCTTGCCCGTGAACATCTAATACGATTGGCCCCATAATGCAGATACTCGGTGTCCTTGCCTTTGTCGTTGCCCTTCTCCTATCAGTGATGATCCATGAGTTTGGTCATTACTTGACGGCGAAGCGATATGGGATGAAGG
>JABMMN010000008.1 GCA_013205535.1 Candidatus Planktophila sp. | reverse complement strand
CGCAGAGCGCGCAGTGAGCTCTTGAGCTCCTTACGGCGGGCCTTGGCTACTGGATCTTTCTTGGGAGGAAATGTCCAGCGCAGAAGAAGAAAGAGAATGGATAGTGCAAAGAAGCCGCTGAAGGCCTGCAGGAAAAGCGCGTTATTGATTCCGCCAAGCACTAATCAACCGATCGCCTTGAGCATCTGGCTCATCACTTCGATCTCTGCGCTTTGAGAGGTGAGTATCTCATTACCTAACCTCTTGATATCGGGATTGGTTGTCTTCTCTATCATTGAGAGCATTTCAACGGCTCCATCGTGATGGGCGATCATCCCAGTCAGAAATAACCTATCAAACTCTTTGCCTGTTGCTTTTTTCAAAGAGGCTAAATCATCCTCTGTGAGCATCCCCTTCATTGAGCCCATTGAATGGCCAGGATCCTCACCTAGACCCGCCGCTTTGAGCCAGCTCTTCATCGCGGCGATCTCAGGGCCCTGTGCATCTCTAATTTTCTCAGCAAGGGCGATGACCTGCGCATTGGAAGAGTTTTTCACAGCGAGCTGCGACATGACTACCGCTTGTTGGTGATGAGGAATCATCATCTGTAGAAACATGGCATCACTACTGCTCATCTGATCACTAGATGCGCCATGGCTCATCGAGCCCATGTCATGGCCACTATCTGAGGATTTACCGCCAGACAAACTTATATATCCAATCCCAAAGAGCAAGAGTCCAAGTATCGCGATACCAAATTTTCGATCCAGCTTCACTTGAACTCTCTCTCTCTCTAGGAGCACATCTGCGCCTTGATGATGTAATCGGTAGTGTATTTAAGAGTAGGCGGGTTCGCCCTCTGAAGAGATGACAGATGCAGCATCTACTCCCCAGCTCGTGCCGAGCAGCGAGAGCGTGTACTCCATGATGTAGGCCTGGCCATTGCTATCGCTCAGGCTCACGGTAAAGAGATAGAAATCGCCCTGTTTTGAACACCCATCCACTGTGTATGAGTCAAGGTTGAGAAGGAACTCATAGTTTGAGGTGATGATAGCGATGAACTGTTCAAGACTGTTACGGGCTTTAAATGAGCTCGATGCAAATGCATAGGCCGCCTCTGGATCTGAGCCACTAAAGGCATCTAGCTGACCCTTCACCCAGGCCGTGCCATCACTTGTTTCCATGCTCGAACAGGTGAAGGCGTTTTGTGGGCTCGACTCCTGTGCCTTCGGAGCAGCAGATGTCGAGCAGCCCGTTATCAGCATGGCGCAGAGAAGTGAAAACACCACGTATGAAGGCTTGAAAATAATTATGGCATCACCAATCCACCATCGACAGGCACGGTGATACCTGTGACATAGCTGGATGCATCACTTACTAACCAGATCAATGTTGCCGCTAACTCTTCGGGATCACCCAAACGCCCAGCAGGTGCGAACATCTTGACCATCTCGACCATCTCTGGGGAGAGATCATCGGTCATCTCTGATGGAAAAAATCCTGGTGCAAGGGCGTTGACGCGGATGTTCTTGCGCCCAGTCCACTGTGTTGCAAGGTCGCGGGTCAATCCGATGAGCCCTGCCTTGCTGGATGCATAGGCAGCTTGTGGAAGGCCCTGTGGTTTGATACCTAAGATGCTGGAGATGTTCACGATTACTCCACCGTTCTTGTTTGCCTTTGCAAATGCCTGCGACATCCAATAAGCACCGAAGAGATTGACATCGATGACAGATTTGAACTGTTGTGGTGTCTCACGAGTTGCAGGGACGGCAGTTCCAACACCAGCGTTATTAACCAAGATATCTACATGGCCAAATTTCTCAATAGCGAATGCGATGAGTGCATCGCATTGATCAGGGTCGGTGACATCGCTCTGCTTTGCCGCAAATTTACGGCCCGCCGCCTCTACTAAGGCACCAGTATCTGCAAGACGCTCAAAGCGGCGAGCGCCAAGAACCACATCTGCGCCGGCCTCTGCAAGTGCTTTAGCGAATGCAACCCCAAGGCCAGATGATGCGCCAGTGACTACTGCGACCTTTCCATCTAAACGAAAGCGGTCAAGAACACTCATCATCTCTCTCCTCAATCAGGGTAACTGTGCGTAAGGTAGTGGCATGGATTTTAGCCCTAGCGATAAGACACGTGAATATGCCAGCAGATTACAGGCCTTCATGGATAAGGAGATCCTTCCCGCTGAGAGTATTTATCATAGGCAACGCCACGAGTTGGCGCAGGCTGGGCAGCCTCATGGGCGCCCAGCGGTGATCGAAGAGTTGAAGGTGAAGGCTAAAGCGTTGGGTCTTTGGAACCTTTTTCTGCCTCACTATGGACATGGATTGAGTGTGAGTGATTATGCAACGCTTGCAGAGATAACAGGATGGTCACCTGAGATCGCACCCGAGGTCATCAACTGCGCAGCCCCAGATACAGGCAACATGGAGCTTCTGGATATGTTCGGAAGCGCAGAGCAAAAGAGTCAATGGTTAGAGCCACTCCTTGAGGGACGGATTCGATCTGGCTTTGCAATGACCGAGCCCGATGTTGCATCTAGTGATGCGCGAAACATCAAGACCTCGATGATCAAAGATGGAGATCACTACATCATCAACGGTACGAAGTGGTGGACAACCGGTGCATTGGATTCACGCTGTGAGATTTTGATCGTGATGGGAAAGTCAGATCCCGATGCAGATGATCATCGTCAGCAGTCGATGATCCTTGTCCCTATCAACACACCAGGTGTAAAGGTAATCCGCAATCTGACAGTCTTTGGTTATGTGGATCAACATGGCCATGCTGAGATCACATTCACCGATGTGCGAGTGCCTGCCAGCAATCTTCTTGGTGCCCAAGGTGAGGGATTTGCACTGGCACAAGCTCGACTTGGTCCAGGTCGAATCCATCACTGTATGCGCGCGATCGGAATGGCAGAGCGCGCGCTCTCACTCATGATCCAAAGATCATTGGTACGCAGCCCCTTTGGAAAAGAGTTGGCTCAGCAGGGAGTTGTTCAGCAGTGGATAGCCCAAGGGCGTATCGACATAGAACAGGCACGCCTACTGGTCCTAAAGGCGGCGTGGATGATCGATACGGTGGGTGCAAAGGCTGCCCGCAAAGAGATTGCAGCGATCAAGGTTGCCGTGCCTGCAATGGCAGAGCGCATCATCGATAACGCTATCCAGAGCTTTGGTGGCGCAGGAGTCAGTCAAGACACGCCTTTGGCTGCGATGTATGCAGGTATACGAACCCTTCGGATTGTCGATGGACCTGATGAGGTGCATCTTCGAGATATCGCGCGGTTAGAGATCAAGCCCTATCTTTCATGATGGAGCTAAGTGCGCTCCGTGAAGAGGATCGCTTTGATATTGCACGGATGCATCAGTGGTTATCACCCTTTATCAATCAGAGCAGTGCCCCAGAGGTCGAACAGTTTCGAAGCGGTGCCTCCAATCTGACATATCTTCTGCGCTATCCAAATCTTGAGTTAGTTCTTCGCAGACCGCCTGTTGGTACAAAGGCGATATCGGCCCACGACATGCGCCGTGAATTTTTGATTCAATCTCGATTAAAACCCGCCTACGGATTGGTCCCACAGATGATCGCCCTCTGTGATGATCACTCGATTCTAGGCTCTGATTTCTATGTGATGGAGCGGGTCGTCGGTCAGATATTTCGACGCGATGTGCCCGCGGATATGAGTCCAGGTGATATCTCTGTGATGGCACAGAGTTTAGTATCGGGTTTAGTGCAGTTGCATGCAGTTGATTCATCGCTACTGCGTGAGCTCAACAAGGGAAGTGGTTATGTCACCCGACAAGTTGCGGGATGGTCAGAGCGTTATCGCAACGCATTGACCGATGATGTACCCAAGGCGCACGAACTCATGACATGGCTCGATAAGAACAAGCCATCCGATGTTGGCTCGTGCATCATCCATGGGGATTGGCGCATCGACAATATGGTCTTTGATCTGGAGAGCAAACGTATGGCCGGTGTGCTGGACTGGGAGCTTGCAACGGTAGGAGATCCTTTGATGGATCTGGGATCTGCCCTTGCCTACTGGGTGGATCCAGATGATGATCCCGCCTTTGCATCACTGCGCAGACAGCCAAGTCATCTGCCAGGTATGCCCTCGCGAAAAGAGTTTGTCTCCTCCTATCTTAAGTTGAGTGATCGCCAGTGTAATGACTTCACCTTCTATGAGGTCTTTGGTCTCTTTCGTTTATCAGTGATCATCCAACAGATCTGGGCGCGCTATCGGGTGGGTGCCACGACCAATCCAGCCTTTGCAGGATTTGGTGGCGCCGTCAATACATTGATCAATCGTGCGCAAGGATTGGCCTTATGAGGGCCGGACGCATCACTGTATCGACTCGACGATTTGAGGTCATCGATATTCCCACACCGAGCGCGGGAGCCGGGCAAGTGCGCATCAAAGTCGCTGCAGCCGGTGTGTGTCTCTCTGATGTGCATCTACTCGATGGCACTCTCTCACCCGGATATCTCATCGGTGATCAAGTCACACTCGGCCATGAGGTTGCAGGCACGATCGATCAGATAGGCGCAGGCGTTGATTCATGTGCCCTCGGTGATCGAGTGGTTGTCATCGCCGGAGAGCGCAATGATAAGAATCAGGTAACAACATTGGGCTTTGATTACGACGGAGGTTATGCCGAGTACGTGCTCACTAAGGCCTCGCTAGTCGTGAAGATTCCTGATGACCTTGCCTTCGAGCAGGCTGCCATCATTCCAGATGCAGTATCGACTCCATGGGCTGCGATCTCATCAACTGCAAAGATCCAAGCAGGAGAGAGTGTTGCCGTTTTTGGTATTGGTGGATTAGGTATTCACGCCGTGCAGTTACTGAAGATGATTGGCTGCGCAAAGGTCATAGCTATCGATCCCCGCGCAGATGCACGGGCTAATGCTTTGAAAGTAGGTGCAGATTTCGCATGTGCACCAGATGATGCAGAGATTAAAAGCCATCGAGGATTAAGTGCCGCCTTTGATTTCGCTGGGGTCTCATCCGTGCGAAAGCAGGCGCTCTCCTTGCTCGGTGAGCAGGGACGATTAGTGATCGTTGGGATCGCCAATGAGCCCATCGTGATCCCTAGTGATATGGCCTTTACATACATGCGCACCCAGATACTCGGGCACTATGGATCAGAGCCTGAACATATTCATCAACTACTCGAATTCGCTCGGGCAGGAAGATTAAATCTCTCACTCTCCATTTCAGAGATAGTGCCTCTTGATCAAGCCAGCGATGCTTTAGAAAAACTGTCGAAGAAGATAGGCAATCCCATCCGTATCGTTTTGAAACCTTAGAGAGAGGCTACTTCGTTCGCACGACGATGTTGACAATGGCCTCAGGGGTTGCGCCATCACCAAGCTCTGCATTGACGTTCGTAGGTATCCCATTTATCTGCGCGGCAGCCAAAATCGAGAGTTGTGCTGCGATCTCACTCATCCAATAAAACGAGGCCGGACCTGCACGATCCAAGATCCGCTGTGCTTGGGCGATGCGAGCATCAGAGAATTTCTCCATGTCATTTTTATCATCGTTGATGACATCGAGCAGAAAGGCTTTGATCTCAGTGCCGATGGCAGATGAGTTGTTGGAGTCTTGGATGAGGGCCTTGAGTTCGGCATCTAGGCCCCGAGGTTTTCGTTTTTTCTTTTTGCGATTGAGAAAGAGGTAGATCACAAGGGTCAGCAGAATGAGTTCAAACATGTGAACAGGCTACTCGTGCACACCGACAAAACTCTAGCCCTTGAGCGCCGCCAATTTTTCTACGACCTGCTTGGCAGAGGGATTAGTCATCGCAGCACCATCAGTGAAGACCAGTGTTGGGACTGTGCGATTGCCAGCATTTACTTTCTCGACGATCTCGGCTGTGCCAGGTACCTCTTCAATGTTGATCTCTTCGAAGGTAACGCCAAGCTCGGCCAATTGGGATTTGAGGCGCTTGCAGTAACCGCACCACGTTGTTGAATACATAATGAAAGACATTAGTTACTGCTCTCTCTTTGAATACGAGTTATTGCTCAACTTTAACACTCTGGTCATTATTGTGACCGGGATTGAGTTTCTGTGGGATGCGACTGCACGATAACCAGCACGGCCACAATCTCCCGAGACTCTGATGAGAAAGGCAAGCAGGGTATTGCCGCGATGTTGAAGAAGAAGAGCGATTGCATCTGCTCCCCCATACTGCCTACCCTCTTTGATAGCCCATACCTGTTTGGCACATTGTTCGAAGGTGAGATTAAAGGGGGCTAGGTCACTGCTTTGAAAAGGTAGGGCGCGCAGCTCAAGTTTGCGCGCGAGCCAGGTCAGAGACTGCTTGCAGAACTCACACTCACCGTCATAGATCACCGTTAATTCCATCTGGCCTCTCACATCTGAAAGAGTAGGCTTACGATGAGGAAAAGTCCTACTCAACTGCGAAGGAGTTTATTCGGTGCCAATCTGGATGTGGCTTGTGGCCGCTGGTGTTCTACTCATTGTTGAGATGTTGACCGTTGATCTTCTCTTTGCATCTCTAGCATTTTCAGCCCTACTTGCAGCGAGTGCGAATGCACTGGGCGCTGGTGTGGTCATCCAGGGTGTCATCTTTGGAGTCGGAGCAGCAGGCTCACTGCTCTTTTTACGCCCTATCGCTCTTCGCCATTTGAAGAAGAAGCCAGCAGATCATGCGACAAATGTCGAGGCCTTGGTAGGTGCTCCTGCTCTTGCCTTGTCTGTCGTGACTGATCGAGATGGTTTGGTAAAGCTCAGCGGTGAAACGTGGAGTGCGCGTAGTTACACAGGTCAGATCGCAGATGGTTCCCAAGTCGAGGTTGTTGCCATCGAAGGCGCAACTGCAGTCGTCAAGCAGAAAGGTTAAGACAAATGCTCTCCTATGGAGTCACGATTCTCCTTATTCTTATTTTTGGAGTAGTTCTCTCACGCTCAATCCGAATAATTCCGCAAGCAAGTGCTGGAATCGTCGAGCGTTTGGGCCGATACCATCGCACGCTTGGCGCAGGCTTAGTCATTATCATTCCTTTCATTGATCGCCTGCGACCCTTACTTGATATGCGTGAGCGGGTCGTTTCATTCCCTCCTCAGCCAGTGATTACTGAGGATAACTTGGTCGTTTCAATCGATACGGTCATCTACTTTCAGGTGACAGATCCAAAATCTGCCCTCTATGAGATTGAGAACTTCATTCAAGGTATTGAACAGTTGACGGTCACGACATTGAGAAACGTCGTTGGTGGGCTAGATCTAGAGGCAGCGCTGACATCACGTGACTCCATCAACGCCGCCCTTCGCGGAGTTTTAGATGATGCAACTGGTAAGTGGGGTGTGCGTGTTAACCGTGTGGAGATCAAGGCGATTGATCCACCTCCAAGTGTGCAAGAGTCAATGGAGAAGCAGATGCGCGCAGAGAGAGACAAGCGTGCCGCGATTCTCACTGCCGAGGGCGAGAAGCAGAGTCAGATTCTGACCGCCGAAGGTGCCCGTCAGGCTGAGATCTTGCGCGCCGAAGGAGATGCACAAGCGGCGGTATTACGCGCCGATGGTGAGGCCGCAGCAATCAAATTAGTCTTTGATGCGGTGCACCAAGCTAACCCTGATGAGAAGGTTCTGGCATATCAATATCTTCAGCAGCTACCTGCCATCGCCAACGGAACTGCGAGCAAGATCTGGGTTATCCCGGCCGAATTAAGTGCTGGAGTAGAGCAGATCATGAAGGCATTCAAAGCGAAATAGGAACTACGTTAAATTTACCTGCGCTAGATCTGCACGTTCATGTGAGGCGCAGATCTATCTCTTGACCATCGTGTAGAGCCTGATTGGGAAGTCCCTTCAGGATATGCACCTTGGCATCGCCGACTACAACCCAGTGCTTGGCACCAGATCGTTTGACGATAGCCGTCATCTCATCGATACCGATCAAAATTGCATCGTTAGGTGCGTGCATTAAAACTTTGGCTGCACTATCTGGGATCCATTTGAAGAACTTATTGAAGTGTGGAATCACGCGGATATCGGGAAGTAGATTCAAACCTGGCGTGGGCGGATTTTTGGTGAAGCGAAAATTTGGAATCTGTGAGCTAAGCACCATCGCGCCTGCGCTGCAGCCGGCAAGTGATCCACCAGTACTCCAATTACTGACGATGGCAGACCACACGGGTGTATCGATCAACGTTGTCGCAAGATGGTGTGGGTCCCCACCAGAGATGTACATCAGAGCGCTGTCATTGATGGCATCCACATGTTCTTGCTTGAAAGCATCATCGCGGGTGTAAATAGGCAGGTGCACTGATTGCACGCCGATACGTTGGCCCTGGGCTTGACCGAGCTCTCTCCAGAAATCTAATCTGGCATCACTCTCGCGCCCGGCTGCAGTCGGGATCTGGATATATGTGGGTTGCTTGCCATTTGAGAGGGCATCATCGATTAAAGATCGCTCAAGGCTGGCCATTGCAGGCAGATATTCACCTGATCCGACAAGTGCCAAAGAGCCATTCATTTGGGAATTGTAGAAGAGGTTAAGAGGAGACCAAAATTTAAAGGATGTTCACCTTCAAGTCACATAAACGCAATAGAGAAGTCGCCCTCAAACGCAATTCTCGCCTCCTATCAAGAGGAGAGTTTTATGAAAAGAGTCCTACTAGCGGCCCTGGCAGCAACTGCGATCGCAGCCCCACAGGCAGTATTTGCCTCAGAAGCCCCTCAGCTGGTCGCTACAGCGGTGATGCCAGATATCGCCCTCAAAACCTCTTCAAACCTCGCGATTGAAAATTCAGTTGTAAATGATGAAGGTATCTTGCTTGGGGGGATGGGCTCTGATCTCTTTCATGTGCCAGGAGATGCTGAAGACATTTTTTATGTGATCACAGATCGTGGGCCAAACAATGACACCGTTCAGCCAGATAAATCTGCAGGAACGGGATTTGTAGTGCCAACTTTTTCACCTCTAATTTTGAAGGTTCAATTATTAGGATCCTCAGTAAAGCTCTTGAGCACAATTGCTATTAAGACTAAAAATGGAGCGGGCGTAACAGGTCTGCCAAATATCAAAGGCTATGACGCAGTTCCAACAGATACCAAAGGAATCACCTCAGATGCTCTCTATAACCTGGCTGGTTTAGATGCAGAAGGTATCGTTAAAACTTCCAAAGGCGATTTCTGGGTAGTGGATGAATATGCTCCAAGTCTGGTCCAACTCTCAGCCCGTGGAGTCGTAACGAGTCGTTACGTTCCATCTGGATGGAAAGCATCACCAACTTCCTTTAAAGCGGTAAAGACGATTCCAGAGATTTACTTGAAGCGAAAGGCCAATAGAGGTTTTGAAGCCCTTGCACTCACTCCTGATGGAAAGACGTTGTTTATCGGTCTGCAAAGTCCACTTCTCAATCCAACCAAGGCGGTCGGAGATGCCAGCCTAGCTACACGGATTTTGCGCTTTGATCTCACCTCTAATTCATTTACTGGAGAGTTTGTCTTTGGCTTTGAGACTGTCTCCAAAGTTGATGCAAAGGCGACCAAAAATAGCGACTTGAAACTCTCTGCCCTGGTGGCACTCGATTCTAAAACACTATTAACCCAAGAGCGAACAGATAACTCGTTCTTGTTATCAACATTCACAATCGAAGAAAGTGCGAACATTCTAGGTAGCAAATGGGACTTAGCGGCCACCACCCCCTCGCTAGAGACCTATACAGGTGTTGGAACAAATGCTGAGGTTGAAAAGTTGATCGCGCTAAGTATCAAAAAAGTCATTTTCAACAGCACATCAATAGCAACCATGCCAGGAAAAGTTGAAGGTGTTGCAGTACTTGACTCTCAGCACATCGTGGTTGTCAATGACAATGACTTCAACTTCGCTTATAATGCAACCTCTGGCTTAGTTGATGTCGGCAAGTTAAAGACCTCCTTCTTGACAATCAAACTGCCAGTTGCCTTGCCAGCTTATCCAGAGGGATCTGCAGCGAGAATCGGAAAGACATGTTCAAAGGCGGGACTTGTCGCTGTTGGCCTCACATGTAGGTCGGTTCAAAATCAGCTTCGCTGGAGATATTAAACAGTTCTGATACTGGTGAGGGCCTGCCTGAGGCCTTGATCCACTTTGATTTGCCAATGAATCACGGCAAATCACAGTTTAGGTAGGTACGATTCGCGCATGAGCAAATCCATTACTGTCCAAAGCCTTCGAAAAATCAATCTCTTTGCCGGAGTCCTGCACCTTTCTCAGATGGCGGCTGTTTTAGCCCTGAGCAATGACTTCGCACTTCCTGTCACAGCTACGTACATGGCAGGTCCACCTGGGACGAAATTTGCAGCCCCAATAGTTCTCTTTAATACCCCTGTGGGTTTAACTGTTGCGATTTTTCTTGGGCTCTCTGCCCTTGCACACTTCATCGTGGCCAGTCCTACCTTCTTTCCTCGCTACAGCGCAGGTATTGCTGCCCAGAGAAACTACTTCCGCTGGGTCGAGTACTCGATTAGCTCTTCAGTGATGATCGTCTTGATCGCTCAGGTCACAGGTGTTGCCGAGATTTCAGCGATCATCTCTATCTTTGGTGTGAATGCATCGATGATCCTCTTTGGTTGGTTACAGGAGAAGTACGAGACCCCTGGTAATGGCGGCTGGCTACCCTTTATCTTCGGCTGTATCACCGGCTTCGTGCCATGGATCGTTCTATCGTTTTACGTCCTATCCATCGGAGGAGTCGGTGATACAACGGCGCCAGCATTTGTCTATGGCATCGTCTTTACCATCTTTCTATTCTTTAACTCATTTGCCCTCGTGCAGTGGTTGCAGTACAAAAAAGTCGGTAAGTGGAGTGAGTACATCCGTGGAGAGCGCACCTACATCACGCTCTCACTCATCGCTAAATCTGCTCTAGCTTGGCAGATCTTTGCTAACACCCTGATTCCTACCTAAATTTTCGTTTCCCCTCGGTATTGAGTCGCAGAGATTAGGAGCAGACTAGGACAATGGGGTTTTGGGCAGATAGAAAGGCCAAGCGCGCATCAGCGCGGGCAACGGATGACTACAACTTTGCGCATGCAAAGTGGGCTGGTGATGTCGAGATTTTCAATAAAATCAAAACTGCATTCGAACTCGCAATCAAAGGTGAGGATGCAGCCTCTAATTTAGCGGTGCAAAAAACTGGTGAGATCGTGATCTGGAGTGGTCAGGGCCAGTACCACGAGGCGGGGCGTGCGCCGGGACAGTATGTGGGTGCAAGTCAAGGATTGAGTATTCCAATTGTTGCCGGCATCAGATATCGCGTCGGTGCGATGAAGGGAACATTTGTTCCAGGAGATGCCATTCAAGTGTATAAAGAGGTCGGAAACGTTGTGCTGAGCACTGATCGAATCATGTTTAACGGGATGTATAACACCAAAGAATGGGCCTTTGCCAAGTGGAACGGGGCGGCTACATCAGATGATGAGAGTGATTACATTTTTCACGTCAGTAATCGCCAGAAGACTTCGGGTATTTTATTTCACGCCAGCGTCGGTAGAGAGTTCAACAGGTTCCTAGCCCAAGCCATCAACGCTGCAGAAAATGGTATTGAGAGCGTTCTGCCAGTCGTGAAAGAGCATATGGCCGCCTTGAAAAAAGATGAGCCGAAGATGCCGGTACTCACCTGATCCTTATCGCTTGAAGCTCGGTTGCAAGGCTCCGATATCCAATATCTGCTCAATCTGAGCAAGAGCCCTCACTAAGAGCGTCTCACCATCTGCCTTTGCCACAACTCCTAGACCAACAGGCAGGCCCTCAATTATTCCCATTGGAACAGTGCCAATCGGTGTGCCTGCAATTGCTGGAGCCATTGTAATCCAACTGTTATCACCGTAAGCATCACCTTCACCCAATGTACTAATCCAGGCCGGTGAATAGGTAGCACCTATTAACACATCGACATCGGTGAAGCCCTTGGCGAGAGTTCTTTGGGCCCAGGCTAAGTTGCGTGCACGCTTAACCTTATAAGCGTTGTTGCGTCCACCTAGTTTTATAGCCTTATCAAATAACTCTTGTGCGAAGTATTTGAGCTCTGCCTCTTTATGTGCGCTGTTATAGGCAACAAGTTGGGCCAAGGAGCGCAGTGATGTATCGGCGCGCACACTCAAATATGATCCCATCTCATCGAATAATTCATGCAGCAAGACCTCGTACTCATCAGCACCAACATCCTCTCCGGGTGTCTTGAGAGAAACCTCTACTAATGTCATCCCCGCTTTCGATAGTTGCGAGAGCACAGAGTCAAAAAGAGAATCCGTTGCACCGTGGCCGGTGAGCCATGATCGAACCACACCGATCTTGAGTGCACGCGAGTCATCGCAGGCCTTCACCAGACCGGTTGTTGCGCTCATAATCTCCAATAAAATCGCAGCATCTTTGACAGAGCGCGCCATCGGGCCAGGTGCATCTTGGTTGGCACTAATCGGAACAATGCCCTGTGTTGGGACAAGACCGACTGTGGGCTTGATACCAACGCAACCGTTCAAAGATGCAGGACAGATGATCGAGCCATCAGTCTCAGTACCAACAGCTAATGTGACAAGGCCTGCAGCAATCGCTGCTCCCGATCCAGATGATGAGCCACCTGCACTGTGTTTGTGTATCCAAGGATTAGCGGTCAATCCCCCGACGCCAGACCATCCACTAGTTGATGATGAGGATCGAATATTTGCCCACTCAGAGAGATTTGTCGATGCAATGATGTTGGCACCGCCTGCGCGTAATCTGCGTACTAGCTCGCTATCTGTACTCACCGGGTGATCAAGTAGCGCAGTTGATCCTGCGGTACCGGGCAGACCAATCGCCTCGATATTATCTTTGATGAGAATTGGCAGCCCTGCAAGGGGTGTATCTAAGTCAAAGTCTTTCTCATCTGAGTTTGGGGCAAGTGCAAGAATTGAGTTGAGCTCATAGCCCGTTGCATCGATTTGATCTATACGTTCGAGGGCTTGCGCCGCTAGGAGCGCTGGGGTTACTGCACCGGTGCGCAGATCATCAATTGATTCAGAGGCTGAGCGGGCAAATATCATCTGCACAGATTAGCCGTTATTTCAAAACTTTAAGACAATGGCCTTATCTTCTAAAGATTTTTCTTAGTTGTCCAAAAATACGCGTTTTCAGCCGTATCAATTGACCTCGCAAAGAGATCCCTAAAACCTTGTCCTTTGCAGGCTCATCTGGTGTGATGACATCGCGAAGTGCTGGTGAGTTTTGATCGAGCGAGTCTGCGATACGGTCGATATTTGCGACCATTGAAAGCCCTCGCACAATCTGTTCCTGATCAGCATCCTTTGCATCACCGATGAGAGATTCGGCAAGAGCAGAGCTCGCATCACGTGCATCAGAGGTTGCACTTTGATGTGCGTCATCGGCACTGATGTCACTATCTTCAAACTTGGAGGAGATGGCATAGCTTGCAGCCGATAGGGCGACTGCTATAGCTTTTTGAGTTGAATCGGCAATACCACCACTGACAGCTGAATCGAATAATGTCCGGGCAATCGTGCGAATCTGAACGACTGTATGTTCGAGTGCTATGCCTTGGATATAGATCTCCTCGGCCTCATCTTTTTTAGCCGTTGGAAACCACCGTGCATGTCCGCGAGCTTCAACTGATTGCATACGAATGGCTGGAATCTCCTCGATTAGTAACCGTGCCTTGGCTAACCAATTACCAGCCTCTTTTTGCGTGTATCCAGTTGCGACTCCTTCAGACATCAGCGCCAGGAGATTTGCCGCCTTCGTACTGACTGTTGCAATCTGTTCGATTGAGCGACCGACAGGGGTCTTGGGATGGGAGAAATAGGAAAAGAAGATTGCAATTGCTGCACCAATCAAGGTCGATCCCAAGCGATGAAATGCAGTACTTTCAGAGAGTCCTGGACCGATAACAATGAGCGCAGTCACCGGAACGTTGACCGATGCAACCTCACCTAAGTGGAGAGCGCGCGAAATAATCGCACACATAATGATCGTGATACCAACTGACACAAATCCAAAATTGAAAAGCGTCACCGCAGTAAGTGCAACACTTGCTCCGATTGCTGTACCCACTATCTGTCCAAAGCCTTCACGCAAAGATTTATGGAGAGAAATACGGATAGATAAGGTGCACACGATCGCGGCAACAACGCCACCATTGTCCACAAGTACATCTCCGACTAACCAGGCGAAAGCCCCCGCCAAACCTGTAACAGCGATCTGTCTGACCCATATTCGGCGCTCTGTAAAAAGAGCAAAAACCCTATTCACTAGCCCTGTTTTACTTCTCATGAGGCTTTCAATTCTACTGATTTCATGATATTTGTTATGATTTAGAGGTGAAGAAAAGTATTGGAATTTTTCTCTGTGCGATATTTCTGGCACCTGTATCGACTCTTGCAATAGGCCCAGCTGACAAGTACGCCGATGCTCAGACATCCCTGAGTTACACCATCTACAAACCAGGCAAGACCCTAGGTTTGGGTACAAACAAGTTTGAGTTGATCCCATGTACAGATCAAAACGAGCCATGGCTTTACACAAAATTCGGTGGCTCAGTTCGCTACCTAGAGCTCATGCAGAGCAAAGCTGGGGTCACATGCTCTGATCCAGCTCCATCTAAAGAGCTTCGAGGCATCACAATTAATGGTGCAAAGGCCAAAGTGCATGTCTATTGTGATCCATCTAAACCGGCATCATTTGCGAAGTGTACGAGCGCCGATATAACTCGGGTGGGTGGTTACTTAAAATTTACGAATAAGGGTGCTAAAAATCTCTCCCCCACCGAAATTCAGGTTAAGGCCTTTGGTGGAATCACATATGCACAGCTCTTGGATGTGGCAAGATCTTTGAAGTTTGTCAGTGCTAGTGGCAACACTCTGGCGGCACCGGGCTCATCAGATTTAATCCTTGCAACTCCTGCCTATGTGCCGAGTCCACCGGCAGGAGGAAGCGATGAGTATCGCTGTTTCTTACTCGATCCAGAGTTCACAGTGGATTCATACCTACAGTCAGTGACGATCACTCCAGATAATTTGAAGGTCTCACACCACGGCATTCTCTACAAAGTACCGGCGGCTAGTGTCGAGGCAACTAAATTAGTCGATTCACGAGAGTCTGGTCTTGGATGGTCATGCTTTGGTGACACTGGTATCCCCGGAGCGGGCGCTTTCTCTGCCGCCTCTGCATCGAGTTGGATCTCCTTTTGGGCACCCGGGGGAAATTTCAAGGCCTACCCAGTGGGTGTAGGGATGAAGATTGCAACGGGTGATCAATTTGTCCTACAGGCTCACTTTCACACGAGTAGCCAGACAAGCACCCAAGACATGAAGGCATCGATGGCGGTCACCCTCAAACTCGCACCATCTGCAGTGAGTGAGTTAAAGACACTACTTGTTGCGGCACCGATCGAGATCGCTTGTGCACCAAATGAGTCAGGACCATTGTGTACGCGATCTGCTGCGCTTCTTGATCTGGCTAATCGCACATCTTCAAAGGCGGCGTTTCAGGAGACAGGGCTGCTTTTAATCTGCGGAAGAGATCCTCTCAGACCTGTGCCGAGCCCAAACTCAGATTGCGCGAGTATTCTTCGCTCGCCTATAAAGATATATGGTGCGACGGGCCATATGCATCAACTGGGTAGATCTATCACTATTACTCACCAGAGTGCGTTGACTTCAAAGGTAACTATTCTCTCCACTCGGCCTATGTGGGACTTTGATAATCAGAGTACTGATTGGCAAAGCCAGCCAATCCAGGCAATGCCTGGCGATAGTGTGAAGGTGAGTTGTAGCTTTGATATTGGGCTGCGTGCACGCCTGCCAGAGTTTAAGAACCTCTCCCCTAATTACGTCGTCTGGGGTGAGGGAACACGCGATGAGATGTGCCTTGCCATCATCAACTACACCGATTAAGAGCCACTATTTCTTAGGGTGAGCCAGAAACCAATCTAGAATCTGTGATGCAAAGTTTTCATCTAACTCTGGATTGTGTGCTCCGCCATTGATACTCCAGAGCTCAACTGAACTACCAGGACATGAGTAAGTGGATGCAACGCTCTCTGTGCCAGCAATGCTCGTCACCAAATCAAATTCTTTTCCATTAACTGGATTCATCACACATTTATCTATCTGCGCCCAGCGCTGGACGCTTTGAACTGCGCTGGTATAGGCGTTTTGAAATAGATTTCCTCCGCTATAGCTGATGACCTCATCGGCCATCCCATGGATGTGCAGGATATTCACGGCAGATCTCGCTGAACATGAATCTGGGTCGGTATCCATCGCACCTGCAAGACCTGCAATAGCCGCAACTGTTTGTGGATACATACATGCGAATTTATAGGTCATAAAATGGCCATTGGAGTGGCCAAAGAGATAGATACGTTTGGGATCTACCGATGATCTCTCTGAGATCTCCTCGATCAAAGATTTGATGTAGGCAACATCATCGACTGGATTGGCATTGAAGTTACAACAGGCCGCAGATGCATTCCAGAATTGATTACCCTGGCTATCTTTTAGGCCATTAGGGGCTGCATAGATGAACCCTTGCTCATAGGCGGTTTTCTGTAAAAAAGTAAAACTACTCTGGCTCGTGCTATCACCGCTATAGCCATGAAGATCGATAAGAAGTGGGGCTGGGCTCTGTGCCAAAAAATCTGCTGGAAGGAGAACGTTGACTGGGCGATTACCACCTGCAATAAATGTTGCACTTGATTCAAATTCAATAGAGCTTAAATCTTGGCGCACTGGACTATTCATGAAAACTAGAGCAGCGGCAATTACAAGCACAAGTGCTAGGGCAGTTGACTTGGCCATACCCATGCGCTGAGGAAGGCCCCCGATATTGCTCTCCCGGTCGGCCTTGAGATCTTTTAGCACGTTGGCAAAGTGAAAGGCCACGCCAAGTAAGGAGCCGGCCATCAATACCCAGGTCGGTGGTGTGCGATCGGTTGCATAGAAAATACTTGCAGGAAGGGCCGCGCATGCAATCGCATATGGAAGTGGTGAGAGAGGTGAGAACTTAAAGTAGAAGTTATATGCAATCCCACAGCCAACTCCGAGCAGATAGACCGCTCCACCTTTGAGCCCCAGAGGGCCAAGCAGGTTCGCAAGAACTGCGATAGGTGCAAGAATGAAAGTGGCCCTGCGCAGTTGTGGGATTGAAATAGCTCCGGCAACTAGTGGTTTATTTCCTCTTGCGTGTTTGAGATCATCCTTAAAGTCATAGAGATCATTACTCCAGCCGATGATCAACTGACCTAGAAAGACCGTAAAGGCGATTACATATGCTGGTCCTTCCCACCAAAGCCGCGTAGCCAGCACAAATGAAATCGTGGTGATGAGCATGGTGGGACCAAAGTGAGCCGCCTTTGCATAGGCACCGAGCCTTTTTAGTGACATGTGGGATCAGCGCGCTTTTATGGAGCTACATCCATGGCGGGACTGCGCCGAAAGAATCCACTGGGCTTGAGGTGAAAGCCCGTTCGCTCAACTGGCATAACAGGCCAATCTTCGGTTCGTGGAATGTGATTGGTTCCAAATACGTACCACATCACAACATCGGTGTTTTCAATTGAACGATTCTTCTTGGTCCACTCAGGTAGGCCCGCTCCACCCTTATGTTGGAATGGGTAATCTCCTGCCGGATATCGCTCTGAATCAACGTTCGCTGTCACCCATAGGTGGCTGTACATAAAGCCTGCACGCTTTCCCAATACTGATTCTCGATGAGCCAGAGGATATGTAGTGTGACCAGGGATTAATTTATAACCAACGCTGTGCCCCACATGGTTCTGCTTATTTGGATTGATGATTTTCCAAAATCTGCTCTTGATTGGATCTATAAGCCGCTGTGCCATGCTCTCACTTTTAAAGACGCTCTCTGAGGTTTCATAGGCTCCTCCATATGGATTTTTCTCACCAACGGGATGGGCAAAAGATTCAACCTCAATAACAGTGTTATTTGAACCATCAATATCTAAATCCATACGCGCACATAAAATATGTTGATGATATGGCGCCCATAATCCCGGCTCTAACTCTGTGGCAGATGGATGATCTGCACCTGGTGCATCGGCCAGGGTCAAGACGATTCCCGTTAACTTAGCCTCAAACTCAATAGATCCATCCTGGTAGAAGTACCAGAAATATCCATACTCATAGTTATTAATGGTCACGATAGAAGATGCCACAAAACGGCGGCCTCGACGTACTTCAACATGTCCATCTGCATCCACATGCTTCCACAAGATCCCAAAATCCTCTTCATGTACACAGATAGCGTTTTTGATAGTCCGCACAGTGCCATCACCTTCGGTGACTGCAGTATCTAAATACAGGATCTCACCAAGGCAATCACACCCAAGGGTCAGAGAGTTCGTGAAATTACCTAAGCCATACTCACCTGTATCGAAGGCATTCTTTCGATAGGCACCCTGAGCTGGATCGCCATATGGAATGACGAGTTCGGCGATCGATAAACGGTGGGCGATCTTGCGAGATACTCCCTCATCATTGAAATGCACATCGTGAATGATTAATCCTTCACGCTGATCAAAGCCAATTCGAAATCTCCATCTCTCCCATGTGAATTTCCAGCCCTCGATCTCAAAGGATGCCCCATCGGGTTGGTGAATTATCAACTCTTTCAACTTGATATCGGCCCCCGTTTGCGATTGGCGATAGGGACCAGGAGTCTGTGGAATAGGAATATCGTCATTATCTTCAAGAGCGACTACTTCTTGCGCATCCAAATCAACTATCGCATGCAGGCCATTGATTGGATGGGCGTAGAAATTTGCCTCTGGTGTCGGTGTGTGCCACATAGGTGTCCAGATCAAACGTCGACCATCATCTAGATATTGAGGAATCTGCGCTCCTATTGGCCAGGTCTCCATGTGCACACTCATAATGTCGAAGATTCCCCGACGAGCTAAGGCATCTTTAACTGATTGATCTCTGCGAACGACATCTAAGGCTATGGCCGACTCGATGACAGTGACCGGCGCCTTTGCACCTGCTATCTCTTGATAATCCTTCACGTGGCCTTGGGTAGTTATCAAGCCTTCTGTAACGACAGCCTTCTTGCGATCCCATATGGTGATGCGTGCGGTGCGATCCAATTTCTTACCTGATGCAAGCTCACTCTTTGTAGGTTCATGCAACTGCACCATGGCAAAAATGTGGTGCTCACTCAGATTCCAAGCCTTTCGGGCATGAGCGACGATTAATACTTGTTCGTCGTGGCTGAGAGGATCTAATGGATGAACAGCTGACATCCACCGAGTATAGGGGTGGCTAATTTACTTTGCATGTCGATAGAACTCAGTCCTTTGTGGCGCCAAAGGCGTATTTCCTAAGATGAGATCTGCAGCTTTCTCAGCGACCATCATGACGGGTGCATATATATTTCCATTGGGTACGTAAGGAAAGACCGATGCATCACAGATACGAAGACCTTCAACACCATATACCTTCATCGTTTCCGGATCGACAACTGACATTGCATCGCTACCCATCTTTGCTGTACATGATGGATGCAGCGCGGTTTCGGCATCTTTGCGCACCCACTCGAGAATCTGCTCATCACTTGCGACGGATGCACCTGGAGATGATTCACCGGCGTTGTAATCTGCCATGGCTGGCTGTGTCAAGATGTTTCGTGCAGTTTTCACAGCCTCAACCCATTCACGGCGATCTTCATTGGTGGACAGGTAATTGAATTGAATTGCCGGTTTTTCAAAGGGATCGGAACTCTTTATCTTCAACCAACCACGAGAGTCGGAGTACATAGGGCCAACGTGGACTTGATAGCCATGTCCGCGAGTATCTCCCGTGCCGTCATAGCGGATGGCAAGAGGCAGGAAGTGAAACATCAAATTGGGATAGGCAACATCGTTATTACTTCTGGTAAAGCCCCCAGCCTCAAATTGATTGGTAGCACCTGGGCCCCTGCGAAAGAAGAGCCAGGCAGCCCCAATAAATGGTCTGCGCCAGAACTGCGTTATCGGCTGCTGTGTCACTGGCTGTTTGCACTTGTACTGGACATAGACCTCGAGGTGGTCTTGAAGATTTGCGCCAACTCCGGGCAGGTGATGCACCATCTTGATTCCAAGTGGTGCGAGATCTTTTTCATTTCCGATCCCCGATAACTGCAAAATCTGTGGGGTATTGATAGCGCCTCCGCACAGTATGACTTCACGTGAATTGAAGATGTGCTTCTTTCCTTTAATCACGACCTCAACTCCTGTTGCAGTTGTGCCATCAAATAAGACTTTTGTGACATGAGCTCGTGTTTTCACGCTCAAGTTGGCGCGTTTGATCACTGGATAGAGATATGCGCGAGCAGCGCTTAAGCGCCGGCCCCGATACACATTTCGATCAAAGGCGGCAAAACCCTCTTGTCGATAGCCATTGACATCATCTGTGCGTGGATAACCAGCCTGCTCAGTTGCTTTGAAAAACGCGGCAAACAAAGGGCCTTTGACTGGTCCACGTTCAAGCTTGAGTGGGCCATTGTTGCCGCGAAAAATATTGCTCTGATCCGCCAAACAGTTCTCCATTTTTTTAAAGTAGGGCAGGCAGTGTGCAAAATCCCAACTACTCATCCCCTCATCCTTTGACCAGCGCTCATAATCCAAGGGGTTGCCACGCTGCCAAATCTGTCCATTGATCGATGAAGAGCCACCCAGGACTTTGCCGCGTGCATGATAGATACGGCGATTATTCATATGTGGCTCAGGCTCAGACTCATACTTCCAGTCATAGAACTTGCTGCCGATTGGAAATGCCAGGGCGGCAGGCATATGGATGAACACATCCCACTTGTAATCAGGGCGACCGGCCTCAAGAACTAATACTCGATGCGCAGGGTTCTCACTCAATCGATTGGCCAGAGCACTCCCGGCTGAGCCACCACCAACGATGATGTAGTCATACGGTTGGCTCATGCCCGAGATACTACTAAATAAATAACGCCCCTACCCAGTGATTTCTCACCGAGTAAGGGCGTTATTCGATCGTTAACTAATTACTTACCGAGCCACTTTTTCACGATATCGGCGTGAGCATCGATCCACTTCTGGGCCGCTGCCTCTGGTGTTGCTCCATCTTCGATATCAAGAGCAACGAGGTTCTGATCATCATTGGTCCACTTGAAGTTCTTGATCAAAGTCATAAATGCTCCGTTACTGTCATTTAACTTCTTGGATACTAACTTCTTGAGTGGTGTTGATGGGTAATCTGTGAGACCACTGGCCGTGGCTGCATCGACCCAATCATTAGCAGGGAACTTCACATGTCCCTTTTCAAGATTGGGTAGCTTTGCGTGAAGAGTCCAGGGCTGCCATGCATAACCAATGAATGCAGTCTTATTAGCCTCAGCCTTTGTGAAACCATCGATGAGAGCTGCCTCTGATCCTGCAAAGATGACCTTGAAGTTCAACTTGTTAGCAGAGACCATCTTTTCACCGATTGTTGTGTAGCCCGGAGGACCTTCATACCAAGCGCCCTTGCCACCTGAATCTGCATTCTTGAAGAGATCGGCATACTTTCCAAGATTCTTGGAGTCGACGATATCTGGATATTTTTCAGCCATCCACGGTGCAACATAGACACCGATGAGGCCAACGTTTCCACCATCTCCAAGATCAATGACTGCGCCTCTATCACTCCACTCTTGCCAACGTCCACCGCCCCAATCTTCGATAATCAAATCGATTGTTCCGGCCTCCATTGCATCATAAGTAGTCGGACCTTCATCCAATGTGGTCTGAGTGATCGAGCAACCTAACTCCTTTTTAGCAATCTCGGCGACTACCTGTGCCGATGCTGTGTAACCATTCCATGCGTGCATGGCAATTGCCCATGATCCGCAGTCTCCTGATGCCTCGCCTGCAGAGTCATTAACGCTGCTGCTACACCCTGAAACGACCAAGGCAGCTGCGATAACAGCACTAAGTACTGCGGAGCGAGGCCTAAATAATGACTTCATGAACCCTCCTCAGAGTTTGAATTTTGACTTAGCCTAGGGTGTAAATCGGGTTAAAGGTAGGTGGTGCAGGCTTAAAAGCGAGCCTTTCTTTGGTTTAACTCGAGCGACGGGCCCCGGCCTGCATGATCCGATCAAAAATTACCCCTAGAAGCAGAATGCAGGCACCGGCTATGAGGCCCTTACCTTGGAGCTCTGGCTTTGAATTTCCCACGATGACTAGATAGCCAAGCCCGCCTCCGCCAACAAAACCACCAATCACAACCACGGCCAGGACATAGATCAGACCCTGATTGGTCGCTAACACAATTGTTTTCTTTGCCGCCGGTAATTGAACCTTCATAATAATCTGTCGAGTCGTTGATCCAGCCGCTGTTGCCGCCTCAATAAGTGTTGTAGGTACTGAACGAATTCCTTCGCTCACAAGTTTTACCACAACAGGGGTTGCATAGATGACACCCGTAAGGATTGCAGTAAACCTAGTGGGACCAAACAGTCCCAGAATCGGCACCAGGTATACAAAGGCTGGAAGCGTCTGACCGGCATCGAGAAAGGGCCTCAAAGAGCGCGCTGCCCTATCACTGCGTCCTACCCAGATTCCAAGTGCCATTCCAAAGATCATTGTAAGTAAAGTACCGACGATAGTTTGGGTCAGAGTCAACATAGACTCAAACCAGAGACCTGAGACGACGATACACATGGCCAAGACACCCGCGAGGATTCCCGTGCGCACTCCACCAATTACTACAGCTAAACAAATAATCATTGAGACCGTCAAATACCAGGGAGATTGAGAGAGAATCGTCTCAAGAGGGTTAAGAATTGAGTACGAGATAAGGTCTTTCAATCCATTAGTGAAAATAAAGAGATTCTCTAATATCCAAGCCGTTACATCATTGGTGATCTCCTGGACTTGTCGGGCAACCATGAACTCTTTAGGCCAGATAGCGGCCCAAAGAACGGTGCGAGAGATAAAGACAGTCACAATCGCAAGGATTCCTGTGATCAATAATGTCAGGCGCTTTCGCTTTATATCCTGGGCGCTCGGGGGGATAAATGTTTCTTGACGCTTTGCCGCTGCGCTTGTGCTGCGATCCATCAAAATTGCCAGGAAAACCACTGCAATTCCCGCCACAAAGCCCTGACCTACATTTCGAATGATAAGCGCTGAGATCACCGGGTTGCCAAGTCCGGGCGCACCAATAAGGGCTGCGATAACGACAAAGGAGAGAGCGGCCATTACCGTTTGATTTATCCCTAAGACAATCATCTGCTTCGCCATGGGCATTTGTACTTTTCGCAACGTCTGGCTTGAGGTCGAACCCATCGAGAGGGATGCCTCCACAGGTGCAGGATTGAGAGTTCTAATGGCGTGTGAGGTGATGCGTATACAGATTGGAATCGCATAAATCATCGTCGCAATCGTTGCCGATGCCGCACCAATCATAAACACGAGTGCAATCGGGGCCATATACACAAGCGTCGGTAAAATCTGAGCTAAATCCAAAAACGGAGTCATAACTCTTAATGCACGATCAGATAACCCTGCCCAGATACCTAAAGGCAGACCAAAGGCCAATGAAAGCAAGACCGCTGCGAGAGTGAGCGCAATTGAATCCATAGTGAACTGCCACATACCCAATACTCCACAACCAAGGAGAAGAGAGACAGATAAAAGGGCGGTTCTCCACTGGCTTGTCGCAAAGACTACAAAGGCAACGATTCCAATAACACCAAGCCAACCAATGATCGGTATCACTGAATTTGGGGCTGGAACAGCGATTAAATCTCTAATGGCCTGAACGAAACCATCAATCACGCCACGAATAGGATTGAAAAAGTAAATGAAGGCTGTGCTCTCCGTGCGATTGCCACGGATAGATAACGCCCTCTCTCCAACGAAGGATGTAAAGAAAGTATTCTCATATGTAGCGATTTGTAAGGTGTGCCTACCATTGAGAATGCGAGCAAGAAAAATCCAGACTACAACCGATCCTAAAAGTACATAGGATTTTCGAACAGGCATCAAGTGACTCCGGCAATCAAGCGCAGTACGTCCTCACTGGAGACAACGCCCAGAGCCTTTCCATTATCGCTCACACGCACGGGTTTATGAGTCTGCAGTATGACCTCTGCAGCATCACGGATAATCATGGTTGCCGGCAGCTCTGGACCATCCAGAGCCTCACCTGTGTGAGATTTACGAGCCAGATACTTGAGTGTAAGCACATGTGATTTAGGGATATCGCGCACAAAGTTGGCGACGTAATCATCGATGGGATTTGCCACCAGATCCTCTGGGGTTCCTGTCTGGACTATCGCTCCATCGCGCATGATTGCGATGCGATCCCCAACTTTTACCGCCTCGGATAAATCGTGTGTAATAAAGACCATCGTTTTACCGAGTTCGTGATGTAGGCGAGTGATCTCCTGCTGCATATCTCTTCGAATTAATGGGTCAAGTGCGCTAAAGGGCTCATCCAAAAACAAAACCTGTGGGTCAACGGCCAATGCGCGGGCAAGTCCGACGCGCTGTTGCATTCCACCTGATAACTGCTCAGGATATGCATGCGAATATCCCTGTAAACCAACGAGTTCGATGACCTCATTGGCGCGGGCATGGCGCTCGGCTTTTTTCACTCCATTAATCTCAAGGGAGTATGCGATGTTATCGATCACCTTGCGGTGTGGAAGTAAGCCAAAGTGCTGAAAGACCATTGAGAAACGGGTCTTACGAAGTTCACGCAGACGCGCGGCATCAACGCTTAATACATCCTCGCCCTCAAAGGTCAGAGTTCCGGCAGTAGGTTCGATTAAGCGAGTCATACAACGTACGAGTGTTGATTTGCCTGAGCCCGAGAGCCCCATGACCACGAAGACTTCACCGGGGGCGACATCAAATGAGACATCACGAACTGCGATCGTGTTGCCGGTTTTGGCGCGCAGCTCTGATCTCGTTAAATCGGCGAGGGCACTGCCCATCACTTTCTCTGGATTAGTACCAAAGACCTTCCACAGATTTCTTACCGTGATCATGGGTGCTTCAGTACTCACTGAGCTCACCCCTTCACTTAGAGATCTTTGAACCATCCAGATCGACTAGGAGCATTGTTGGTCCAAATGTGCTTGATTTCAAGGTACTCACCCAGACCATGCTCGCCCAATTCACGGCCTATCCCCGATTGCTTGTATCCGCCCCACTCTGCCGCCGGGCGGTAAGGCCCAAAGTCATTGACCCAGATGGTGCCGTGGCGAAGTGCGCTGGCAACCCGAGCGCACTTTTGACTATCACCGCTCCAGAGCCCACCTGATAATCCAAAGACCGTGTCATTGCCGATTGCAATCGCCTGCGCCTCGGTGTCAAAAATCTCTACCGTCATGATTGGACCGAAGGACTCATCTTGGACACATGACATATCACTCGTGCAGTTATCAAAGACAGTGGGCAGGAAATACCAACCCTTGGCGTGCTCTGCTTTATCGCTGCGCTCTCCACCGATCAATAATGTGGCGCCCTCTGCGATTGCTTTTTCAACATATGTAGAGACGTTAGCCAAATGTGACTTGCTGATGAGTGGACCAGTCTCTGCCGATTCATCATTCGGACCACCGAGTTTGATTTTTCCGGCACGATGCACAATCTCTGTAACAACACGATCATGCACGGAGCGCTCAACGATTAATCGTGTACCGGCTGAGCAGACTTGACCTGAATGTAAGAATGCCGCGGTGACTGCATTATCGATTGCAGCATCCAAGTCGGCATCGGCAAAGATGATGTGTGGATTCTTGCCACCGAGTTCAAGTGCTAACTTCTTGATGGTGGTGGCAGCTGCCTTCATGATGGTCTGACCCGTTGTTAATCCCCCGGTAAATGAGACTAGATCAACACGGGGATCGCTGATGAGTGAACTCCCGACAACTGAGCCAGGACCAAGGATCAAATTAGCGACACCTTTGGGAGTGCCGGCCTCTTCGATGATCTTGGTCAAGGCGATAGCACTCTGTGGTGTCAACTCACTTGGTTTGATGATGAAGGAGCAGCCAGCGGCCAATGCTGGTGCGACCTTCCAGGCGATTTGCAGTAGCGGGTAGTTCCAGGGACCTATCAATGAGGCAACACCCAAGGGCTCATGAACGATCCGGCTTGAAACATGTGCGATACCGACATCCACACTACGCCCATGCTCTTTTGCGCCAAGGGATGCGAAGTGCCTAAAGGTTGCAACGACATCGGCCACGTCATACTGCGCTTCGATAAAACGCTTGCCCGTATCATCACTCTCTTTACGGGCTATCACATCGGCATCGCGCTCTAATAGATCTGCAATTTTTGCAACTAACTCACTGCGCTCCTTGAAACTCCAGGAGGTAAATACTCCACTATCAAAGGATGCGCGTGCAGCGGCGATAGCATCGAGGACATCAGTTTGGCTCGCCTGAGAGACGGTAGCGACGACGCTTTGATCGTGTGGACTTTGTACATCGTGAGATCCGCCATCTGATGCCTCTCGCCAGAGACCGTTGATGTAGAGCGTTGCGACCATAGTGGAATTAATCTAGTTGGCTTTTGCGCATCGCCACAAACTCATCGAGCTCTTGACGCATGCGTGAATCCATTTCTGGAGCAACGTAATTCTCTAACTTCTTGAGATAGATCTCGGCTGCGCGGGCCTTCGTATCTTTGCCACCTAGACGCGTCCAGCGCTCGAAGTTATCGCTATTGGTCAAGAAAGGTCGATAGAAGCAGTCACGAAAGCGCTCCATTGTGTGGGCCGCGCCCAAGAAGTGGCCACCATGGCCGACCTCCAAATGTGCATCAAAGGCCAATGATTCGACGTTGAACTCAAGAGGGGTGAACTCGGTCATGAGTGATTGCAGTATCTCAATATCGAGAACGAACTTCTCGTAACAGGATACGAGGCCACCTTCAAGCCAGCCTGCAGTATGCATGACCCAGTTGGTGCCAGAGAGGAATGTTGGCATCATCGTCATCATCGTTTGGTAGGCAGATTGTGCATCGACGGTCTGTGAAGAGTTCAAACCGCCGCCGCCGCGAAATGGCAGGTTGAAACTGCGAGCGATTTGACCAGTGCATAGCAGCCCGATTCCAGACTCTGGTGTGCCAAATTGAGGGGAGCCAGATTGCATATCTATATTTGAAAGAAACGAGCCAAAGACGATCGGGCATCCTGGGTTCAGGGTCTGTGCAAGTGCAATCCCAGTTAATGCCTCGGCAATCTGCTGAGCTAATGTGGCTGGAATCGTCACTGGACTCATGGCACCCATGAGCAAAAATGGGGTGACAACGACTGGCTGACCGGCCAAGACATACTCGCGCATCGAATCCAACATGCGATCATCCCAGCGCAGTGGTGAGTTGCAATTTACAAGTGAGATCAAAGCTGGGGTATCGACGATTGCGCTGCGTCCACCGTGAATAATCTCAGCAATTGTGATGACATCTTTTGCGTTCTCTGCCGTCACAACGTTGCCCATAAAGAACTTGTCGGTCAGGGTGGCCGCGGCATATGCCATGTCCAAGTGACGTGAATCTAGAGATAAATCATTGGGTTCGCATACGACCCCACCGACGCTATCAAGGGCCTCAAATGATTGAGATAGCTTACAAAAGTTTTCAAAGTCCTTAAATGTTGCATCACGGCGCAGATCACCTTCACGAACAAATGGAGGGCCATAAACGCCACCAAAGACCATTGAGTTTCCACCCATGTGGACGTTGTTTGAAGGGTTGCGAGCGCGAAGATTGAATTCGCTTGGAGCAAGTGCACACTGCTTGAGTACCCAGTCGGGATCAAACTTTACATTTTCGCCCTCCACCGTCTGTCCGGCCTCGCGCAAAAGATCGATCGCCCACGGCGACATGAACTCGATACCGATCTCCGAGACGATGCGCCGCCAGCCCAGGGTCAATGTGGCCATCGACTCCTGGCTTAAAATCTCGTATCGCGGCATCTTATTTTCAAACATGTCAGACTCCTTTGCCCATAGTGTTCAGGCGACACAAAGGAGGATACCCCTATATAGTGGAACATTGGTTCCATATGATGGAATACTCCTCGCTGAGGAAAGGTGAAGACATGAGCGAATTAGTCAACGGAACTCAGGCAATTGATCGCGCTAATGCCCTGCTCATTCACATCCTTGAGGCACCGATTCCCCCAATTTTATCGGATATTGCGCGTGATCACGAGCTGCCAAAAAGTACGACCTCCAGAATGTTAAGTGCACTCGAGAGAGCCGGTCTTGTGCGCAGAGATAGCGCAGGAGCCTTCATCGCTGGAGATGTTCTTACTCAGTTTGCACGCTCACAAAACCAGGATTCGATATTAGTTACCCGAATGCGCCCAGTTCTAGAAAAACTGGCTCTAAGCACAGGTGAAACTGCCAACTTAGCCGTTGCAGGCAATGGTGAGATGAGATTAATCGATCAAGTCGATTCTCATTATCTTTTAGGGGCGACCAACTGGGTCGGCAAGGCGATCCCTTTCCATGCATCGGCCTTGGGCAAGGTCCTTCTAGCAAACGGTGTTGCAACAATTCCAGCCGGTAAGTTGGAGCGGCTCACAAGTAAGACGATCACCACGCGTTCTGGCTTATTGGCCGAGCTGGAAGGTGTGCGCAAACAGGGATATGCCATCATCTCTGATGAGCTTGAAGATGGATTAGTTGCAGTAGCTGCACCAGTTCGTGAAGATGATGGACATGTCGTAGGGGCGATCTCAATCTCAGGTCCTTCTAGGCGATTAAGTGCACGAGATTTAGCAAGGATTGGCGATGTCATAATTGACGAGATTCACACACTCCAAATAAATAAGCAGGGAAAGATAGGTGCAGCATGACTCATGATGAAATCATCAAAGCCCTCTTTGATGAAACTTTAGTTGGCAATGCTCCTGCAGTTCTAGAGCTCACCAATCAAGGGATTGCCGGTGGAATGACCCCCAGCACTATCCTTTTTGATGCACTCATTCCCGCGCTAGAGGAGGTTGGTGCGCGCTTTGAGCGAGGAGATTTCTTCGTACCGGAGATGCTCGTTTCAGGTAAGGCGATGTCGGGGGCTCTAAGCGTGCTTCGCCCACTTCTGGCTGAGACCGGGGCTGAAACAGTTGGCACATATTTAATGGGTACAGTCAAAGGCGATGTACACGATATTGGCAAGAATTTGGTCAATATCATGCTGGAAGGCGCCGGCTTTGACGTCATTGATCTAGGTGTACAGGTTTCACCTGAAAAATTCATCGCTGGAATCCTTGAACACAAGCCAGATATCGTCGGAATGTCGGCGTTTTTAACGACGACTATGCCAATGTTTAAAGTAAATATTCATGAGATTACTAAGGCTGGCCTGCGCGATCAGGTATTTATCATGGTGGGTGGGGCACCCGTTACGCAGGAGTATGCCGATGTCGTCGGCGCCGATGGCTTTGCCGCCGATGCATCGACTGCCGTGCGCATCGCCAAAGATCTCATCGCCAAAAAACGCGCATCGGTCTCTGTTTAGGGCGATTCAATGTTGAAAAAACTTCTCCCGTTAGTCGAACATGCCCTGAAGGCTCCCGTTTGGGACTGTCGCATGTGTGGTCAGTGCGTTTTGCACTCGACGGGAATGACTTGTCCTATGACCTGTCCTAAAACTCTGCGCAATGGTCCGTGTGGTGGTGTGCGAGAGAATGGAAACTGTGAAGTAAAACCTGAAATGCAATGCATCTGGGTAAAGGCTTACGATCGCACCATCTCACTTCCACTGCCAAAAGTGTGGAAGGAGCATTACAACGATTTACGTCCACCTGTAGACATGCGTCTCCAAGGCTCATCATCGTGGATTAACTTAGTAACCAAGCGCGATCAACAGACACCGGCTGGTTGGTCAGTAAAAGATAGAGACCACTGATGTCAACTCTGCGCGAGAAATTAGAAAATACAGATGATTTGGTTTTTACTGCTGAGTTTCCATCAATCGATGGTGGTGGGATGGCATCTGTTGAAAAAAACGCTGCACGCTTAGCGCCATGGTTTGACGCGGTCAATGCAACTGATAATCCAGCTGCCCATGCCCATGCCTCAAACACAACGACTGCGATTGCGATGAAAATGTATGGCTTAGAGCCGATTATGCAGATTGTCTGTCGTGACAAGAATCGCCTTGCCATCCAATCCGACATGATGGGTGCATCCCTGCATGGAATTACCAATATCTCTCTGCTCACTGGAGATGATGTGACGGCAGGTGATGAGCCTGAGGCTCGCCGAGTCTTTGACGTTGATGGTATCCAGGCCATAAATATCGCTCGGGGAATGGCAACTGGAAGCTATCTATCGGGAAGAAAGATAGATCCAGCCCCCGACTTCTATATCGGAGCAGTTGAAAATGCAGCGGCGCCACCTTTTGAGTATCGAATCCAACGGGCACTCAAGAAGCACCGTGCCGGTGCCAATTTCTTACAGCTTCAAATCTGTTATCACCCCGATCGCCTTGAGGCTTTTTGTAAAGGTGCGGCAGAGGTTGTACCCGAGCTCAAACTCATTCCAGCGGTAGCCTTAGTTAAAAGCGCCAAGTCATTAAACTTCATGAATGATAAGATTGCGGGCATAGATGTACCTGCAGCCTCAATGGCTCGAGTACAAAACGCTAGTGACCAAAGAGATGAGGTCTATCAACTAACTCTTGAACTAGCCAAGCACGCGCTATCTCTCCCCGGTGTCCGTGGACTCCACATAACAGATTTCCGCCATGATGACTCTTTAGCGCAATTTATGTCAGATCTTGCCAGAGTACCAAGTTACTAATTAGGAGACTTGATATGCATACAGTTTTATCATCACCAGGCAAGACGGTAACAATCGGGCACGATCAACCCTTTTGTATTATCGGAGAGCGTATCAATCCAACAGGTCGTAAAAAGTTCCAACTACAGCTGCGGGCTGGTGATCTGAGTGCAATTGAAAAAGATGTCCATGATCAGATTGCCGGGGGTATAGACGTACTAGATGTCAATATGGGCGTGCCTCTGACTGATGAGCCTGCACTCTTAGCTAAAGCCATCACCCTGATCCAAAGTATTACCGATACCCCCATCTGTATCGACTCTTCAATTATCGAGGCCTTACAAGCAGGCCTTGAAACATATCAGGGCAAAGCCCTCGTAAATAGTGTCACAGGCGAAGATGATCGTATGGAGTTAGTCCTTCCGCTTATAAAAAAGCATGGTGCTGCGATAATCGCACTTCCCAATGATGAGACTGGAATTCCGGCAACGGCCGCTGAGCGGATGGTGATTACTGAAAAGATCGTTCGCGCCGTCGAGAAGCACGGTATCCCTCTTGAGGATTTAGTGATTGATCCCTTGGCAATGACCGTTGGCGCAGATCCTGAAGCGGTAAAAATTACCCTTGAGACAATCTATTTAATCCGTGAAAAATGGGGGCTGAATATGACACTTGGAGCATCAAATATCTCATTTGGTCTTCCATACCGCCACGCTCTCAATGCCGCTTTCTTGCCTGCGGCTATGTCGCATGGCTTAACAAGTGCGGTGATGGATGCTCGTACTCCTATGATCGTGGAATCAGTGCGCGCCGCAGATTTACTCCTTGGCTTAGATCCATGGGGATCAAACTGGATCACACGCTTTAGAGCGATGGAGGCCGCCAAAGCGGCGGCGGGAGCGAGTGAATAAAAATTAGTAAGAAGGAGTTAGATCCATCCCTTGTGCCCGATCATGATGGCACTGGGCGGGTCAAACTCGCCTTCAGATCCCTTGAAAAAGATAACTCCGTCTCATCTGAGAAGACCATCACCGTGCCAACTGGTGTGAGTGCATATGATGCCGCCTCCTGGAACGGTATTGCGATCGATTCGACATGCGGTGGATATGGAACCTGTAAAAAATGCCGTATTAAAATTACCGATGGAGATGTCTCGCCATCAAAGTTAGATTTTCGCGCCTTTTCAGAGAGTGAGATCAAAGAGGGCTGGCGCCTAGCATGCTTGGTGCGCACCAGTAGCGATGTATCTATCGACGTACCACCACTGACTACTCGCCCTAAAGCTGCAACCGTCGGAGTTGGTCGTCAAGTCATTTTGCGCCCTGCCGTGCAGAAACGCTATGTCGAGTTAGAAGAGCCGACTTTGCATGATCAACGCACTGATCTCGTGCGCCTCTTTGATGCGATCGAGGATATTGAGGGCACGGCATCCCTTTCGGCTATGCGCAATATCTCTCGAGTGATGCGTAGCTCAGATTTTAAGGTCACGGCAGTCTTTGTCGATCAGGATTTTATCGATCTCGAACCTGGCGACACTACAGCATTTCGATACGGTATCGCTTACGACTTAGGAACGACTACCGTTGTCGCCACTCTCTTAGATTTAAATACTGGCACTCCCTTGAGTGTTAAGTCGATTCTCAACAAACAGCAGCCATTCGGGGCCGATGTGATCACGCGCATAAGTGCAACCATGCTTGATCCTGCAGCACTTGAGAAACTCTCCTCTCTGGCCCAAGAGACGCTCAATCAACTCACGCAAGAGGTCTGTCTTGAGGCTGGTATCGATCCACTTCATGTCTATGAGATTGCCATCGCAGGAAATGCAACCATGATGCATCTCCTGCTGGGTATAGATCCAGAGCCGCTCGGAGTCGCGCCATTCATCATGTCGGCGGCCGGCTTTCCAGATGTTAATGCTCATGAAATCGGGATTGCAATCCATCCACGGGCAAAGGTTGTAATTTTTCCATCACTCGGTGCCTATGTTGGCGGTGACATCATCGCTGGGGCTTTGGCATCTGGCATGGATCGTGACAAGAGATTGCGTCTCTTCATCGATGTTGGGACTAACTGTGAAATCATCCTTGGCGATGGTGACAAGATTTTAGCAACGGCTGCTCCGGCTGGACCCGCCTTTGAGGCGGCAAGCATCAAGTGTGGGGTGCGCGCAGCAACCGGTGCCATTGAGACAATTAAGATTCAAGATGGTGAGTTAGTAATCGGAACGATCGATGATGCTCCTGCAATTGGTCTTTGTGGCTCTGGTTTGGTCGATGCATGTGCCGCTCTCTTTGGTATTGGTCTTCTTGATCACTCAGGAAAATTTGTAGATGAAGAGACAGCACAACGAGTTGCACCGACTCTGGCCGATCGGCTCATGCTCCGTGAAGGTGAGCGAGTATTCGTCCTGACATGGAGCAAGGCTGTCGGAGATTTATCAGACTGCGTCTTTTTGACTCAGCGCGATGTACGCGAGCTTCAATTCGCAAAGGCAGCGATTGCAACTGGTTGGGCGCTACTTCTAGAAGAGTTTGATGTTGCAGAGTCCGAGATACAACAGGTCCTACTTGCCGGCTCCTTTGGCTCTTATCTCTCCCCAGCCTCTGCGATAAAGATCGGCCTTGTACCTAAAATATCGGTGATGCGGATCTTGTCGGCGGGAAATGTGGCGGGAGAGGGCGCAAAGATGGTTCTGCTCTCGGCCCCAGAACGTAACGGTGCGGCTGCATTACTAGATGAGATTGATTATGTAGAGCTATCTGATCGCGCAGATTTCAACGATAAGTTTGTGGATCGTCTAGCCTTTCCAGCATGAGCATCGGGATAGTGGCCTGCGGAGCTCTAGCCACACATATCGGCGATATCGTAAAAGAGAATTCTCTCGATGTCGTTATCTATCCCCTACCACCGCTTCTTCATAACCGTCCTGAGAAAATAGCAGGTGAGGTAGATGCCCTCTTACATGAGATCAAAGATAAGCACAGTATCTGTGCCGTGGCATATGCCGACTGCGGGACGTATGGGGCTTTGGATGCGGTGATCGAGCGACATCATGTTAAGCGTCTTGCCGGTAACCACTGCTATGACATCTTTGCCGGTAAAACCGAGATAGAGCGTTTGATGGCCCAAGAGGCCGGTACTTATTTCTTGACTGATTTCCTCGTCAAATCATTTCATCGAAGTGTCATCGTCGAGCTTGGTCTAGATAGGTTTCCCCATCTTCGCGATGATTACTTCAAGAACTACACACGCGTCATCTGGCTGGCCCAAGTGCGCACACCAGAGTTAGAGAGAGCCGCTATCGATGCGGCAAAGGAGATTGGACTACCCCTTGAGATTCAATCTGCTGGCTATAGTGGTCTTACTACGCAAGTATTAGAGCTGATCTCAAACTAACACATCACTTCTTTAGCTAGAAGAGACCAACGACCTTTCCATCTACATAATCAATTCGCTCGGCCGCAGGAGTTTTAGGTAGGCCAGGCATTGTCATAACATCTCCGCAGATTATGACGATGAACTCGGCACCTGCGCAGAGTTTTACCTCGCGAATATTGATGGTGTGATCACTTGGTGCCCCTCGAAGACTGGCATCGGTACTGAAGGAGTACTGGGTCTTTGCCACACAGATCGGAAAGTGAGCATAACCAGATGCCTCGAACTCCTTTAACTTGTTGATCACCTTGGTATCAGCGGTGACCTGCTTTGCTCCATAGACCCTCGTCGCAACGGCAGTGACCTTCTCCCACAGAGTCTGAGCATCCTCATAGACAAAGTTCATCTGACTGTCCTGCTCACAGAGCTCAACGACGGCATGAGCCAAATCCGCTGCGCCGGCGCCGCCATCGGCCCAGTGCGTTGCAAGAACAATCTTCACGCCCATCGCCTCAACACTAGATCGCAGAAGATCTATCTCAGCTTTAGTATCACTCGTAAAGTGATTGATTGATACGACCAAGGGTAGATTGTAAACACTCGTAATATTTTTGATATGGCGCTCCAAATTGACGATACCAGCTTCGAGTGCGCTCAAGTTCTCAGTAGTGATGCTCTTGAGATCAGCGCCACCGTGATATTTGATTGCTCTCACTGTCGCAACAAGCACACAGGCAGATGGACGAAGTCCTGACTTACGGCATTTGATATCGATAAATTTCTCAGCACCTAGATCGGCGCCAAAACCAGCCTCGGTCACCACATAATCAGCTAACTTCATAGCCGAGGTCGTTGCAACAACTGAGTTACAGCCATGTGCGATATTTGCAAATGGTCCACCATGGATAAATGCTGGTGTATTTTCAAGGCTCTGAACTAGATTTGGTTGAAAGGCATCCTTTAATATGACCGTCATGGCACCTTGAGCATTGAGATCACTTGCTAGAACTGGAGTCTTATCACTCTTATAGGCGACAACAATTCTTCCGATTCTCTCCTTCAGGTCCTCAATGGATGTGGCAAGACAGAAGATAGCCATAATCTCTGATGCGACAACGATGTCAAAGCCATCACTTCGGGGATAGCCGTTACCAACTCCCCCGATAGATTGAATAATTTCACGAAGTGCACGATCATTCATATCGATAACGCGCTTCCACACCACTCGGCGAATGTCGATTGCGAGCTCGTTACCGTGGTGAATATGGTTATCAAGAAGGGCTGCAAGTAAGTTATTAGCAAGGGCTATCGCATTAAAATCCCCAGTGAAGTGCAGATTGATATCCTCCATCGGGACAACTTGAGCAAAGCCTCCGCCTGCGGCTCCACCTTTCATCCCAAAGACAGGACCCAGAGATGGCTCGCGCAGTGCAATCATCGCGTTTTTACCGATATGACGGAGTGCATCACCTAGGCCAACGGTGGTCGTTGTCTTTCCCTCACCTGCAGGTGTTGGACTGATTGCAGTGACGAGAATTAACTTCGATCCTTTGCGCTCTGGAAGCGCCGTCAGGTATTTCACATTTACCTTGGCCTTATACCTGCCATAGGCCTCAAGATTCTCACTATCGATGCCCAGCACTGCGCCAATCTCACTGATCGGCTTCATTGTCGCAGCCTGTGCAATTTCGATATCAGACATCTCTATCCCTTGGCTGCACGGATTGCGCTCGTAAGCGCAGGAATAACTTGGTGTAGATCCCCGATAATCGCATAGTCGGCGTAACGAAGGATCGGGGCCTCAGGATCGGTATTGATGACAACAATCGTCTTACTATTCTTCATGCCGGCAATATGTTGCATCGCCCCTGAGATACCGGCAGCGATATACAGATCTGGTGCAACCTTCGTACCGGTCTGACCCACTTGCTCTGCATGTGGCCTCCAACCAGAGCTTGTCACGACGCGAGAACATCCAACTGTCCCACCAAGAAGGGCTGCGAGCTCTTCTAAATTGCCAAATCCATCGGGCCCGCCAACACCACGACCACCTGAGACGATGACCTTTGCATCATTGAGAGTCACTCCACCCTTTGACTCCCCAGCATCGCGACTGAGGATCTTTACGACAGAGTCTGCCGGCTCGAGTGCAGGTTCGAACTGCACAACCGATGCCGCTGGCCCACCTAATGATTGTGGCTCAGTGGAGAAACTTAGGATCGTTGCAACCAGAAGTTGTGAGTGAACGAGTGCCGACTCAATCAAGTTGCCTGCCCATCGTGCACGTAGCACGTTGTGAGGCCTACCCAATGTGATCTCTGAACATTCAGCGGCCATTGGAATATCAAGGAAGGCGGCAAGGTGGGCTAACTGTTCATTTCCGCGTGGGCTTCCAGCGGCCAAGACTGCAGCGGGATTGAGTTTTGCCACGAGATCTTTGAGTGCCCGGCCTGAGGCCATGGGTGTGTAGTCACCAATCGCACTGTGGGATGCAACGTGTAGCACCTTTGCTCCGTATTCACCTGCGATGCCAGCGAGAATCGCACCATCGCTACCAATGACTACCGCCTCTACATCCTGATCTAATTTTTTAGCGGCGGTCAATGCGCGCAGTGAAAGAGGATCTATCTCTCCACGATCGTGATCGATGAGAACTAAAATCATCACACAGCTCCAATCTGTTTCAAGACATCGACTAAGGCAGGTACTGCATCGGCACCTTTTCCAAGAATCTGTGCGCTTTTATCCTTTGATGGTGCAAGGGCCAGTGTTACCTTTTCCAGCTTTGGGACACGAGCCTCGGCTTTTTTCATATCTACAATCTTTTTTCGCGCCTGCATACGTCCTGGTACCGATGGGTAGCGAGGGATATTCAGACCATCTCGCACGGTGACTATCGCTGGTAGCGGAGCCTCGTAGTGCTCGCGCCCGTTCGCAACGACACGATCACAACTGACCGTGCCATTTTCAACTTTCATCGACTTCACATTCGTGATGATAGGTAGAGCCAAGGCGTGAGCCATTCGAATATGGATTTGATAACCTGCACTATCGGCCGACTCTGCGCCAAAGATGATCAGATCAAACTTCGTCTCTTCGGCCTTGATTGCATCCACCAATGCAGCTGCCGTCCCCTGAGGATCCCACTCTTGTCCATCGGTTTCGATGAGCACTGCACGTGTAGCACCGATCGCCAATTGAGAGCGCAACTGCTCCTCGGCATCACTTGGGCCAAGAGTCAAAAGCGTCAGAGTGCCACCCATCTGCTCGACTAACTGCACTCCAGCTTCAACGGCATTCTCTTCATGTGGACTGATTCCAAAACCTAGATGTTTAGTCTCGATATCACGTGCATCTGGGGTCAGGATCAGAGTTCCACCTGCTAATGGAACTCGTTTCAAACAGACAAGCACATCCATTAGGCCATGATCCGTTCATTTGAGGGATCAAAGACCGATGTGGCACCGACCTCGGTGATGGAGCACGGATAGTGCTCGCCCAGATACTCCACGAGGAACTTATTGCCAGCAACGGCGAGCTCTGTCGGCAGATAAGACATCAAAATATGCTTACCCAGTGATGGGGCAGATCCCGCACTAGTGACATATGAGCGGCGACCATGAGTATCGATAATTGGCTGCTTATCCAAAGTCAGGATTGGTTCATTGCCCATCATGTAGCGCTTCTCCCCATTTGATGATCTGTGATCATCGACAAAGAGCGTACAGAGCATCGTGACAGGCCTCTCGCTGCGATGCTTGATGTGTGCCGCTTTGCCAACAAAGTCGGCCTCTTTCAACTTAGGTGATTGCATTCCAGCTTCAACGACTGTGTACTCCGTCTCGAGCTCTGGACCATAGGCGCGATAGCACTTCTCAAGTCGACCCGTGGTGCCGTAGACGCCAATTCCAACGGGAATCATCTCGTGTGTCTTTCCCGCTTCCCACAACATCTTCCACAACAGTGCGCCCTGTTCGATTGGGATATAGAACTCCCAGCCAAGATCTCCGACGTAAGAGATTCGCGAAGCAAGCACGCGTAGTGGTCCTATCTCGATTACTGTGCAGGTGCTGAACTTGAATGCCTCATGGTTCATATCCTTTGCAGTAATGGATTGGATAATCTGGCGGGCTTTAGGACCCCAAACACCAATCGTTGTATAACTCGATGTGAGGTCAGAGATCTGTGCAGAGCCATCTTCGGGTAATAGGTCTTTGAACCACTTTTTATCGGCCATTCCATGAGCCCCACCCGTGACCACACGGAAGTGATTGGTATCCAAGCGCATGATCGTTAAATCCGATTTGAATCCACCATTGGGACCCAGAATTGGTGTGTAGACCACTCTTCCGATTGCGACATCCATCTGACGCAGCGCGGCTCTTTGGACAACGGCCAGTGCCGATGGTCCAGTCACATCAAAGATCGTGAAGGCTGAGAGATCGACGATGCCCGCACTCTCACGCATTTGTAGGTGCTCTGCATTGATAATCGGTGACCACCAACGCGACTCCCACTCAGCCGTGCGTGGCATCACCTTGTCACCAAACTTTGCGAGCAGATTCTTATTTGATTCATACCAGAATGGACGCTCCCAACCAGCGGTCTCATAGAAGACCGCGCCAAGCTCTTTCTCTAATTCATAGAATGGCGAGAGGCGGACATTTCGATTCGATGCATACTGCTCGAGAGGGTGCACGATCCCGTATGTCTTGTTGAAGCTCTCATTGACACGTGATTTGATATGAAACTGTGCCTTCTGGTGTTCATGAAAGCGTGCAATATTTGATGCATGCAGGTCGATGTGTGAATCACCAAGGACCATCCACTCGGCTACGGATTTTGAGGTTCCTGGGCCCTCTTTAATCCAAACAGCGGCTACCGACCACAGGCCCTTGACCTCCGGGGTCTCTCCAAGGATTGGCATTCCATCCGGTGTATAGGAGAGGATTCCGTTACATGCATACTTCTCACGAACGTTTTCATCACCCACGATTGAGGGCATAAGTTCGTAAGAGTGCTCATCTTGAATATCAAAATCTGCTTGAGTGAAGGCAAACTCTGTTGGAGACAGGGTTGCTGTGGCATTTGAAGGGATATCTTCAGGAGTGTAAAGAATCGGACGGTGAGCATATGAGCCGATTTCAAGTCCAGTCCCGTGTTGGCGCTCATACATGAATACATCCATATCACGCACAATCGGCCACTCGATGTCGCCCTTGGTTTGAGCAAAGAAAGGCACGGGCCCAATATCTTTCATCTGGTGTACTGCAGGAGTCAATGGAATATGAGCCCCAGCCATCGCTGCAAGCTTGGGTGACCAGCATCCAGTTGCAATCACGACGTAATCTGCCTCGATAGTGCCTTGATCTGTCACAACCCCAGTGACTCGTCCGTCTGCGACAGAGATATCTAGTACTTCAATATTTGCAAATGATTGGGCTGCGCCCATCTTTGCAGCCTCTTCACGCATCAGGGTCCCGGTTCGCAGTGAGTCAACAACGCCTACCGTAGGCTGGTAATAGCCCCCCAATATGACGCTCTCATCGATGTAGGGAACTAACTCTTTGACCTGAGCAGGTGTGAGGATACGACCCCCTTCAATGCCCCATGACTTTGCCGATGTTATTCGCCGTGCAAGCTCTTGCATGCGCTCTGGTGTGCGAGCGACTTCGATTCCACCTGACTCGGTAAATGTCCCAAACTCTTTATATTGACGCATACTCTCGGCCGTTATCGCCGTCATCTCTTTTGAGTGATCAACTGGAAATATAAAGTTCGAGGCATGTCCTGTAGATCCACCAGGATTTGGCAAGGGTCCCTTATCGATCTGGACGATATCTTTCCAACCCAGCTTTGCAAGGTGATAGACCATGCCATTTCCGACAATGCCTGCGCCGATGACTACACACTTTGCCTTTGTTGGTAACTTACTCATAACTGTTTTCCTCGTTTTTTTAGTGGTGGGTTATAGAGATTTACGAATCGATGCTTCAAAGCCCTCAACGTGATCACGCATCGCCTTTGCCGCAGCCTTGGCATCTCCACTGGCAATCGCCTCAAGAAGCACTTGATGTTCGATAACCGCCTCAGTCAGGCCCGCAACGCGCTCTAAAGCTAAAAACCATATACGCAGTGCATGTGCGTAGTAATTATCTAGAGCGGCGGTAAGAAAATCATTATGAGTGCACTGATAAATATGATGGTGAATCCTCTGATCAAGTCCGATCAGTGTCGCCATATCAAGATTGCCCTTAAGTGCCTTTATCTCGGCGATAAGAGCCTTGGTGACAACGTGATCTGCCGCGCTAGATCTTGTGGCTGCAAGTTCGGCCGCTTTGATCTCCAGAACTGCCCGCGTCTCAGAAAGGGCAGAGAGATTATGCACATCCACGCGAGAGACAAACATTCCACGGCGTGGATAGACCTCAACCAATTTCTCATTTGCAAGCAGGCGCAACGCCTCACGAATCGGAGTGCGACCAACTGAAAGTGTTGCCATCAACTCGCTCTCACTGATCAGGGAGCCGGGCTCAAGCTCTAATGTGATGATCATCGAGCGGATCTGGCTGTAGGCCTGCTCTGAGAGCGATGTGCTCTCACGGCGAAGAATCGGGATGACCTGGCTCATGGAGGTGATGATATATCAGTGATATACAGATTGATAGCCTGCGCTGGCGAGCCCTTTACGCCAGGTAGTAGCGGTGAAAGAGCCAGAGCGATGCGCCAAAGCCCACGGTGATAATCAAAGCACGGTAGAAGGCTGGGGAGATACGACCTGCCCACAGCCCACCCACCCCGCCTCCGATGCTGGCGCCCAGAGCCAGGGCGATGACAAATGACCACTGCGCACGGCCGCTAAAAACATAGATGATGTTGGAGATTATGGATGTCCAACCCACGATTACATTTTTAATGGTGTTGAGCGTCTTGGGATCTCGCGCTGCATCGCGCGCCAGTGCGGCGATGACAATCACACCCTGGCCTGGCCCGAAATAACCGCAGTAAAAGCCACTTGCTCCAATCGTGATTTTCTCGACCAACCTTTGGTGCCTACCACGATCAGGTTTTGGCCTGATCAAAAAAGAGAAACTAGCGAATAAGAGCAGAAAGGGAACGATCATTTCAAATACACGGGGTGGCACGCTCAAGAGCAGTACTGCCCCGATTATCGAACCCGCAATTGAAATAGTGATGAGCTGGCGATACTCTCTCAAAAATGCGCGCATCTGATGACGTACAGAGATGAGAGCAAAGAAGTTTGCAGGGGTTACGCCTAGGGCATTTGTGATGGCAGCAGTTACCGGCGGCATTCCCGTTGCCAACAAGACTGGGTAAGAGATCACTGATGCTCCGCCTGCCACTCCGTTGATTGCACCAACCAGAATTGCGACAAAGAAGACGAAAATATATTCGAGCATACATGAAGCATACGTGAATAATTGGCGGTAGTGGTGAAAAATACTTTATTAATGGCTAGAATCCAAACTGTGAGCTATGTCAGGGGTGAAGCAAACGCTTTAGGATGGCGCAACCTTGTCAAGAATAAGGATGAGTCTCATATCGGACATGACTTCCCTGCAGTGAGCACTCCCTTGCTCATCATGCATCACTTATCAGATCTACATGTATGTGATGCGCAGTCACCCACCCGTCCAGAGTATTTGGATCGATGGGCAGATCCTGATAGCCCTATCCGAGAAAAAGTTGGAACTATCGGTACTTATCGCCCACATGCGATGCTCTCACCACATGTTGTCGAGGCGATGATTCAATCTCTCAACACCATTACCGTTGGCCCGCTTTCGGGACATCCCATTGATGGCGCGATTATTACGGGAGATACGACTGATAATGCACAGTTAAATGAGGTGAGCTGGTACTTGGCTTTATTGGATGGCTTAGAGTTTCGCCCTGATTCAGGAGAGAACAGTAAATACGAGGGTGTAATCGATGATGGTGCAGAGCATTACGACACACGATACTGGCACCCTCATGGCACTCCGGTAGGAAAAACAGATGATGATGCACGAACTAAATATGGTTTTCCTGTAGTACCCAATCTTTTGAACTCTTGCCGCAAAGCCTTCAAAGCTACGGGGCTTAGATTCCCTTGGTATGCAGTACACGGCAATCACGATGCTCTACTACAGGGCACGGTTGCACCTGAACCACAGATTAATTCTGAGCTCATCGGTGGTAAGCGCTACATCGGGCTGCCAACGGATGTGAGTCTTGGGGATGTGCTTGGTAAGTTTCAAGAGATCGGTCCTGCAAGTTATCCCAAAGCTGGAGATGCGCCATTCGTAGAAGTCACTGCCGATTTACAACGACGTGCAGTTGAGCGTGGTGAGTATGCAGCGATGCACGTTGCATCTCCTGGACTTCCCAAAGGTCATGGCTTCACTCAAGATCACGTTGAAAATAAACATATGTACTATTCAACTAATGTTGGAGCAGTCAAACTTATTGTTATAGATAGCGTCAATCACTTTGGGGGTTGGCAGGGCTCACTCGATGTCGAACAGTTTGAGTGGCTCGAACAGGAGATCAGCAATAGTGATAGAGCAGTAGTTCTCGCCTCCCACCATCCGCTGAGCACCATGTTCAACGATTATGCGCCGGTAGGAAGGCGCGTCTGTATCGAAGAGATACGTGAGATGCTCCTGAAATATCCACAGATCATCGCTTGGTTTGCTGGACATGAACACCGCCATCACATCGAGTGGGTCGGAACCAAGGAGGAGGTCCATGGGTTTTGGCACATTGAGACCGCCTCTCACGCCGATTGGCCACAGCAGTCACGCACTGTTGAGATTGTGAGCGATTCTTTGGGTGACATTTACTTTGGGCTCAGTATCGTCGATCACGCAGGTAGCGCGGACTATGGTGATGCTACAAGTCCTACTGAAATGGCAGCGCTGTCTCGAGTAGTAAGTGCCAATGTCTGGCAAAAGCGATCAGAGCTTGGCGCTAAGCACGATGTGAGTTGGGCCGATGGAGAGGCAAAAGATCGCAATGTGGTCCTCAAGATTAAAAAGTGTTGAAGCACATCTCTCCCCTATAGAATTGAGGTATGAGCCAATATCAGATCATGCGCTGGCGTGAGATACCGTCAATGGTAATCGCACGTGAAGGTGAGACAACTATTAAGGTAATGCTGGCAGCACGGTTTCAAGAGGCGATCGATGAGGCGGCAATGCGCCTGGGTGAGATCGATGCCGATGCATACACCGCTGGATGGAATCGTGATCCATGGGTTGAGGCAAGTGATAGACCCGATCTTCTTGCAGCGCGTATCGTTAGTGAACTAGAGGGTGATTTGAGCGTTGAAAAATTAGAGGCCTTACTTGAGAGTATGGGAGAGAAATAATGTCAGCTATCTATGAGGCACTTGAAAAGGGAGTACTTACATCCGACGGTGCGATGGGAACAATGTTGCAAGATCGTGGATTAACTGATGGTGGCGCCCCTGAACTCTGGAACGTAGATAAACCTGGCGAAATTGAGGCAGTGCTCGAGGCATATGCTGCTGCAGGTGCGCGCTTTATCACTACCAATACTTTTGGTGGCACACGTGGCCGCCTTGCAATGCATGGCCTTGAAGATCGCCTCTTTGAGCTCAACAAAGCCGGTGCTCAGATTGCACGCAAGGTCGCCGATCGGCATCCAGGCTGCTTTGTCATGGGTGATATCGGACCATCGGGAGATTTGATGGAGCCTATGGGCACGATGACTCTAGAAAGTGGACAGGCTCTATTTACCGAACAAATTCGCGGACTTGTTGCAGGTGGCGTCGATGCGATTCTTATTGAGACTATGTCTGATTTAGGTGAGGTTGAGGCCGCAGTTAATGCAGCAAAAGAGGTTGCACCTGATCTACCGATTATCGCCACTATGAGCTTTGATACAAATCTGCGGACGATGATGGGTGTCAAGCCGGGAATGGCCATCACTCACTTAGCCGGGCTTGGCGTTCGTATTATTGGAGCCAACTGTGGCCGGGGCACGGATGAAATGACGCTTATCGCGCAAGAGATGGTGAATGCACGCCCCGATGGCATATTTATAATTGCGCAGTCAAATGCAGGGCTACCAAAACTTCAAGGTGATGAGTTTGTCTACGATGGAACACCAGAGGAGATGGCCAAGTGGGCAGTAAAGATGCAGACTATGGGCGTCAATATCGTTGGTTCATGTTGTGGCTCATCCCCGACCCATACCGCGGCGATCTCTAAAGTTTTAGCGGGCTAAATAGTTTTGGTCTGGCGCCAGTGATAGAGATACAAAGGCGCTGCAACAGCGAAGGTGACTAAAGAGCCCAGCATGCCCCTCACGGCACGACGTTGCTCATTTGACTCTTGGGCAGCCAGTACGGCTGCATCTGGTTTAACCGCAGTTGTCGCATATGGATCGATGTAGGTGGACTCTGGTAAAGCAACGCCTAAAATACCATTGATAAAACTAATGACTGAAAAGAGAACAACCATTAACGTAATCAAACAGACCGCGTAGAGATAGAGTGATTTCCAGTCAACTCCGGTTCGCGCTGGAGAGATAACCGCTCTCTTTGCAACACTCTTTTTCGCTACAGCCATGTTTGTCTCCAATGTTGAATAAGAAGCGCCTTTTCTGTTAGCAATTCTATGTGAAGGAATGTCATTACAGGTTAAACTACGAGTGTGATTATCCAGGCCAATAGCGCGGTCATCAATCGTGGGCTTGTTGATTCGCTATGGGTCGAGGTAGAAAAAGGAATAATCTCTGCCCTATCCCCTGGTCTGCATCGCGCCCCACACATTGTGGTCACCGGAACCCTCATCCCTGGCTTTATCGACATCCACTGTCATGGTGGTGGGGGCCATTACTTCTCAGCATCAAGTGATGATGAGATCAGGGCTGTGATTTCCTCCCATAGAGCTCTCGGTACCACCGGCGTCATGGCATCACTCGTCACCGAATCCATAGAGGATTTGAAGCGGCAGATTGCGCGACTGGTCCCATTTTTTCATCGTAATGAGATCATCGGAATCCATTTGGAGGGCCCCTACCTCTCACATGCACAATGTGGTGCTCATGAGCCCTCGTTGCTGCGCGAGCCAGATCTAGATCAGATAAAAGAGCTTGTAGCACTAGGTGATGGAGCTATTGCAATGATTACCATAGCCCCTGAACTTAGAGGCGCACCAGAATCAATCACATATATCGCCTCTCAAAGAGTTAAGGTGGCGCTGGGTCACACTAATGCCGATTTCAAACAGGCTGCAGTGGGCGCAAATGCTGGAGCAACAGTGGTTACTCACTTTATGAACGCCATGAACAAAGAGTTAAGTAGCGATAGCTTCTCCGCTTTTATCTTGGCCGATGAACGCCTCATGCCTGAATTAATTCTGGATGGTCACCATCTCCCATTTCAGGTTGCTACAGATATCCTTAAGGCAATTGGCAGCAGATGCATACTTATCTCAGATGCAATGGCCGCTGCTGGCTCGATAGATGGCGATTACACGATCGGTAAATTACCTGTAATTGTAAAAGATGGCATCGCTCGACTTGCACATAATAAAAAATTAGCTGGTAGCACTTTGAGTATCTCACAGGCATTCAATAACGCTATAAAGCACTGTGGTATCTCACTAGTAGATGCCGTTGCCCTCTCATCTACAAATCCTGCAAAAGCACTTTCGATAACTGATCGAGGCTCTATCGCTGTTGGGATGAGGGCTGATTTGCTCAGTTATGACAGTGCCACACAGGGTATAACCCTCGTTAATTCGTCAGAGTGACTTTGCTCAAACCTGCTGGAGAATCTGGGTCATAGCCTGCAGCGACTGAGAACTCCAAGGCAAATCTCTGAATCACAATCGCATCAACGATAGTTGAAAGAATTTCATCATCACAATCAGAGCCTGACAAAACAAGATCAGTAGATTGTGGTGTACCTCCATTTCCTATCCAAAAGATACGCGGATTGACACTACGAATCTTTTCATTTGCCTCTGTGATTGATGAGACCGGCATGTGTTTAGGTGCCACTATGAAGACTTGGGTTTCTGGAGTCAAAGCTGATATTGGACCGTGTAGATAATCTGCTGTTGATAGGCCTTGAACTGAGATCTTGCACGTCTCCTGAATCTTTAAGGCAGCCTCTCTGGCATTTGGGTATGCAAACCCACGCCCAAGAATTACGATCTCCTGATTTCGAGTGACGGATGCGACGGCCTTTGTCACCAGATCAACGGTTGAAACAATACGAGTCGCCTCACTTACGATCTGCTCACCATTTACTTTCTTACCCGTCCAAGCGGCAACTAGTAGATATGAGATCAATAGCTGTGCGTTATACGACTTAGTAGCCGCCACTGCCAACTCAGGACCAGCAAGAAGAGGGATATGATTATGTGCACAGGCTGCTAGTGGGGAGTTCGCATCATTTGTTATGGCGATTAAATAAGCCTTAGCCTGGCGAGCAGCCATTGCAAACTTGACTAAATCGGGTGACTGACCACTTTGACTGATTGCAATGACAAGTGTGTTCTCAAAACGCAATTTAGAGTCGTAAATCGTCACCGAGGAGGGTGAGGTCAATCCAACAGGCAGTCCAATCTGGGTCTCAATCAAATACTTTAAGAAATGCGCAGCATTATCGGAGGTACCTCTGGCAAGAATCAACACTGATGTAATCATTTGTTTATTAAGCAAATTTTGTAAATTTACAAATACGTCCTGATTTTCTAGAATATTTCTAAAGACTGTTGGAGTTTCAAAAATTTCAGAGGCCATTACCGAGCCTGACGTTTTCATCCCTCTATCTTTCCATATAAATTCAGGTACTGTACGATTATGGTACCTAATAAAAATTAATGCCTAAGCATGTCGAGTTAAGACAAAAACTTTGAGCTCGTTTTCGACGTATGGTGCCTGATTCACCTGAGATTCTCATCCAAGGTGGCCTAGCTCAAAATGTCAGTTATTCAGCAAAGATTTCAAGAGAGATACTTCAAATACTTGCTCATGTAAAAGTAGTTCAACCTATCGGTGATAATTTAGATGGAGCATCTTGGATCGCTGAGAATATGCTTGAGGATGCTCCTCCACTATTGAGGTGGGCTCGATAGCACTTTGGTTTACTATCGCGGGGAGGTAAGCAAGAGCGTTGCAGCAAGAAAGAGGATTCCGAGAGCGGAAAAGGCGGTAAGAGCACGCCGTACTTTAGGTTTGGCCAGAATAGTTGTGGCTCGCCCGATAATGTGGACAAGAAATGAGTACCACGATGCCGATGTTATTGCTTGGACAATCGAAAGAAGAAAGATTCCCCATCCCAAATTGAAATCTGCGGGAACAAATGCAGGGATGAAGGCAACGGCGAAGACCGCTGCCTTGACATTTGTTAAATTCGTTATCAGACCCAGACGAAATGCAGGCCCGAATCCAGAGGTAGCCATTCCTTCATAATCAAACTTTCCAAACTCTTTGCGCAGTGACCACAGTGTTTGTAGGGCTAGAAAGGTAAGGAATGCGACACCGGCATATTTGAGTGCGTTATAGGCGCTTTGTGATCGCGCGAATATGGCAGAGAGACCGATGGCAGATGCTGCACCCCAAATAATCAAGGCACCACTTGTCCCAATCAGCGTTGTATAGGCAGTCTTGGTCCCACCGACGATTGCCTGGCGCAGGATCATGGCAACTGTCTGCCCAGGCACGAGCGCAAGTAAAAAGGCGGTGGCAATGAAGGCTGGGAGAACCTGCACCATAGAGATCATACGTAGCCCCGAAGGGATTCGAACCCTCGTAGCTGACTTG
>JABMMN010000047.1 GCA_013205535.1 Candidatus Planktophila sp. | reverse complement strand
GAACCTGTGTCTTCGGAGGTGAGGGTTCAAGTCCCTTCTCCCGCACACAGTATTGATGCGTAATTGATTGTGTTGAGTCAGTAGATTTAATTGAGAATGGCAAATGCAATCAGGATCAACCCTGTAACAATTACAATCGACTTAGTCGCTCTCGTATCTAAAACCTTGGCAAGGCCCGGAAGCCAGGTTGAAAGCAAAAGCAAGGCACCCGGGATTATCACGATCAAACTGTTTCCGACTACGCCACTCATACCAGTTTGATAGCGCAGGTTTATCAGGCCAAGGGCAATAAGTAGATAGCCAGCCATTCGGTAGTTGTTTAACAGGTTTTTATTCATGGCCGAAGTCTAATAAAAGCAAAGAGGGCGCCGGTTTCCCGACACCCTCTTTGCGAGTGATTTACTTTTTACTCTTTCATACCCTCTGCAGCTGACTTCATGCGTGCGATCTTGAAAATCGTAAGACCGAATACGCACTTCGCCAATACATCGGCGATGGTGTAACCCACTTGCACGCCAACAAACTGCTCTGCAGTGGCATCTCCACCCATTCCAAGGATGTAAGAGATTGGATAAACGCCCCATGTAGCAATCAAAAGAAGACGTAGGCGACCAACGGTGGCTGCTACTCCCTCTGGCTGCTTATCTAGTGACTTTCCAAGCTCTACAAAGAGAACATAGAGAATGTATAGGAATGGAATCGTTGATAGAACACCATACATAACCTGTGTGTTCTGATCAGATGAAATCTCTCCTGGATATCCAAGTGCGATCATTGCAGCAGATGCTGGAACGAGGCGAGTTATCAGAGAGGTAGAAACTGATTTTGTAAGAGCTAGAACCGCTACAACTTCAACAAGAAGTAGTGGAACGGTCAATAGCCAGTCAACATAGCGATAGGCCTCGTTGAATGAGCCCTGAGCTCCAGAGGTATTAATAGTCATATCTACCGACGACTCTTTGAATGAATCAAAAATACGCATGTAGTGGTAGGCGGCGATGAATGTCACCATGGATGACATAACAAGTGCGCTGCGGTACTTTGCCAATACACGCTGCTGAGAAACCAACGTGTAGACGGTGCAGGCAAGCATGGAAACTAGGCCAAATGAAAATACGTTATAGACCAAGTTCCATTGGTTGCTATCGAGTTTAAGCATGTATAGATGCCTCCGTAAGTGTTTGCACCCGAGCCCCGTTTGAGGCCCAGAACTTTGCAGCCATTGAGGACCTCGAGGAGCCCCATTGGCCTTTGGTATTCGTAAGTGTGTACTCATAGAGGAGCCAGTTCAAGTGGAATCACCGAGGATTCTCGAGAAATTATCTCTTAACCCATCTAAATCCCCGTCAAATCGCACTATCTGATGCTGCCGAGCGGTGCTACCGAGCGGTGCTACTTGCCCGGGCTATCGCCCATCCCAGGCCGCCATCTCGGTGGCAAAGGGATCAAGGCCCATCGGCCCGATCTTTAATGCATAGGTATGAAACCTCTTCAGATCAAAGCCGGAGCCCAGGCGCGCCTTGGCATCTTCGCGAGCACTCATCCACACCCGCTCGCCCACTTTGTAGGAGATGGCCTGACCGGGCCAACCCAAGTATCGATCCGTTTCGCTCAACGAGTGAACATCATCGAGCAAGGCCTGTTCATTGAGTAGCTTGCGAGCGCTCTGGGCATCCCAAGGAGTGCCATCGACATCACTGTAACCAAGGTGCATTCCGATATCGACAACTATCCGTGCCGCACGCAGAGCCTGAGCCGATAGATATCCCATCTCGATTCCCGGCTCATCGAATGCGCCGAGTTCATTCATAAAGCGCTCGGCATAGAGCGCCCAGCCCTCCCCATAACCACTTATCCAGGCAGCGGTGCGTTGGAAGCGACTCAAACGCTCTTTTTCAATCGTCACCGTTGCAACTTGCAAGTGGTGTCCCGGGATAGCCTCGTGATACCAGGTAGAGACCAAGTGCCAACTACTCACCTCGTCCTTGCCAAGCATCGGAATCCACGTTGTGCCTGGTCGGGTGAGATCCTCTGATGGAGGGTTGTAATACGGTGCAGATGCACTGCCCTCAGGGGCAAGGCGCGCTTCACATTTTTTGATTCGCTCATCGATTTCGAAGAACTCACCATCCATGCGCGCCATCGCAGCATCTGTGAACTCCTGCAGATACTTGATGACATTCTCCTTACCCTTTATTACATATCGTGGATCATGATCCAAAACATCGGCGACCTCGCGCAGGCTCTTTGCCCCGGGCTTGATCTTTTCGGCAAGAACCCACATCCGATCATTGATTGCCTTCAAATCCGCAACTCCCCACTCATAAGTGGCACGCAAATCCAACTGAGCTCCTGTGAAGTACCGGGCCCAGACTGCATAGCGATCTGCGCCAACGGCATCGAGAGGAGTTGCAATAGTCAAGTACTGAGTGCGAAGAAAGTGCGCCGTCTGGGCTGAGGCTCTCTCGGCCAGCTTTGCCGCAATGTGTATTGCCGGGTACTTGCCTTGAGCGTCAAAGTTCTTACACATTGCGCCATACCCACCATTTGCATAACTCTCTAACTGCTCAATGACACCGTTGACTTGGCGTTGAGCAGTCGTCTTTCCACTCTTTGCAACGCTCATTATGGTTTCACACCACGACTTGTATGCCCCATCAACGGCTTCAAGACGTTTTGCAATATTTTCAAAATCCTCTGGAGTATTTTTTGGCATCAACTCAAAGATTGAGCGAACGTTGGAGGGTGGTGATGTCAGAACATTCCAGAGGACAAATGACTCTTGACTATCATGCAGGGCAAGGCCAGATTCGAGCCGCTCGACCATGACTGTCTTTGCAATCCGATCAATCTCATCAATGGGTTGAATCTTGTTCAGTTTGTCTAAAGTCTTTCGCGTTAAGTCTGCTGCGATTTCCGCGCCAGTCAAAGAGAAATCATCTAACTTGTCCTGGTTCAACCCATTACCGAGATAGGTGCAACTCATGGGGCTCAGTGCGGCCTCTTGATCGATATAAGTATTGCTGAGTTCGAAGATTTCGGAGCGATATTTCATGGGTGATTCTTATCAGAGCTAGAAACCTTTGTCGAGAGATATACTTTTAAAATGATCACAACACAACTGCGCGAACTCAGTGTGTTTAAGGGTTTTTTGCCCCTCATCTCGGCACGATTCATCTCCAACGTCGGAAACGGGCTCGCGCCCATAGCTCTTGCCTACGGTGTTCTTGGCCTTGATGGCTCCGATGCAAAAGATCTCAGTCTTGTGATGTCGGCAAATATTTTTCCAATGATCGCGCTGATGTTGTTCGGTGGTGTGATCGGGGATAGATTCAAGCGAAATCGAATCGTAGGTGGGACCGATATGCTCGGCAGCGTTTTTGTTGCAGTGAGCGCGGCATCGTTTCTCCTCGGATTTGCCTCAGTACCTCTCTTAGTCGTCATGGGCTTTCTCTTCGGGGTTCTCAATGCCATGTGGTGGCCAGCAATGTTGGGTGTCCTGCCCGCTGTAGTTCCAAAGGAAAAACTAAATGATGGTAACGCTGTCCTTGGACTGCTGAGTAATTTTGGTTTTGTTCTCGGTGCATTATTGGGTGGAACCTTGGTAACTCTCTTTGGATCTGGATGGGCCTTGCTCGTTGATGCTCTCTCTTTTTTCATCGCCGGTGTTCTGGTCTGGCGACTCGATGTTGGGACCGCAGAACCTCATCTTCGCACCAGTATCTTTAGTGAGTTACGAGATGGTTGGTTTGAGTTCAAATCCCGCACCTGGTTAGTGGCCATGGTCATAGCATTCACCGGGATCAACGCAAGCTTTGAGGCACTCATCCAAATTTTAGGCCCTCTCGCATTCAATGAGGCGCTAAATGCTCCTCGTAACTGGTCATTCAACCTTGCCGGACTCACACTAGGAATGATTTGTGGCGGATTTATCGCACTAAAAATCCATTTTAATCGACCCATGTTTTTCGCGATGATCATCACTGCCATCTCAACTGTTTGGGAGTTCTCTTTGGCGATGCGTGCACCACTTCTGTTAACGATTTTGACCGCCTTTTTAGCTGGGGTAGCAGTTGAGATCTATACCGTCAATTGGAGAACGACTATGCAGACCCATATTCCTGAAGAGTCATTCTCACGGGTAAATGCTTATGATGCATTTGGTTCGTATGCACTTGCGCCGATGGGAATCGTCATCGCTGGGCCATTGGCGATGTACTTCGGAGTACACAGGGTCATATTGGTCGCAGGGGTGATCACCTTGTCGTGCGCACTCCTTGTGTTATTGGTCAGATCCGTCCGAGAGCTTAAAGTCATCGGCTCTGCACCATAAATTCTTGAGAAATTCGAGATTAGTCGTAGGCTATTGACATGACATCACAGGAAGTTACACCTCCAAAACTACGTGGCTGGTTTCATCTTGGTGCAACTCCTGTCGTCATCATTGCATCTCTTGTCCTATTCATTCTCAGCGAGTCCTCTCTGAAGTTTGCCGTAGCAATTTACTCTGTGACGGCAATCTTGCTCTTTAGCGTTTCGGCGCTCTATCACCGCGTTCCCTGGGCGCCAGCAAAGAAGAAAATCTGGCGGCGTCTTGACCATGCAAATATAAATCTCTTGATCGCTGGTTCCTATACTCCCTTTGCCGTCGCATTATTAGATGGGCGCGATCGGACATTACTTTTATCAGTTGTATGGATAGGCGCGGGCGCAGGGGTTGCAATGCGAGTCTTCTGGCTCAATGCGCCCCGCTGGCTTTACGTTGCCAATTATTTACTCCTAGGCTGGGTCGCCATCGCCTATATGCCACAGCTCTACCGAGCGGGTGGTCTTTGGGTATTACTTCCCATCATTATCGGGGGCCTGTTTTATTCTGTGGGCGCGATTTTCTACGCCCTCAAACGCCCAGGCCGCGCTGCAAAATACTTCGGCTTTCACGAGCTTTTTCACATATTCGTCCTTGCCGCGTGGATCTCGCAGTATGTGGCCATCTCGGTGGCGATTTACAGTAAGTAGGACCCTGCTCTAACCTAGGCCTCTATCGAATCACGAGGTAAACCATGGCTGAAAAAGGCTCATTTTTAAACTGGGTTGGATTTAAAGGTGAAGAGCCAAATCAACCCTCATCTGTTGATCGAATTCGCGAGCTCGAATCTCAGTTAGCCGATCTGCGATCTCGCAGAGATATTACGGGCTTGAGCAAGGAAGAGTTCGAAATCCTTGCGACCGAGACTGCAATGGCGATGATCAAGTCCGCCCAAGCCCGCGAGAGCAAAGCTCATTCAACTGCCTCTCGCTTGGTGGCTGAGACTAATCGGATCACAAAAGAGGAGATCGAGGCCGCTGACTCAAAGGCGCGATCGATTCTTAGTGGTGCAGAGTCTCGTGGTCGCAAATATATTTCAGCGGCAGAAGATGAGGCCGGACAGATGATCGCTCAGGCCGAGTCTGAGGCTGAGGCGTTAATTGATTCGAAAAAGCGTGAGGTTGCATCCCTTGCCTTGGCTGCACGTCGCGAGGGTGAGCGCATTATCGGTGATGCAACGCAAGAAGTCTCCAATTATCGCCAGTGGCTCACTGGTGTCATCGCCGAAGCTGAGCGCCTCTACAAAATTCAGACTCAATCACTCGATGCGGCGCAAGGTGCGATCAATCAATCAAGAACACGACTGGAGTCGGCCTTTACTCGTCTATCCGATCTTCAAAAGAGTGTTATTGAGAATTTAAATGCAGATGACACAATTATTGACACCGGTCCAATACGAGTTAGAAGTGAGCGCACTAAAGTTGCGATTACAGCACCTAAGCAATCAACTAAAAAAACGACAAAAAAGACGGCTCAGAAACCAGTAACGAAGGCCTCTGTAAAGAAATCCTCAGCACGTAAGTAGTTAGTTATGGCCACAGCCCGCGGTATCCGATACATCCCTGCTATCGATGGCCTGCGAGGGCTGGCCGTCATTGCGGTCATGCTCTACCACCTAGGTTTCTCCTGGATTCCAGGCGGCTTCTTAGGAGTAGATCTCTTCTTTGTGATCTCTGGCTATGTAATCACACGGCTGATCTTGGATTCAATCGCTCGAAGTGGTGGTTTAGATCTTCGCGAGTTTTATAAGGCGAGAGTGCGCAGATTGTTTCCACCCCTTATCTTCATGGTGATCACAACTGCTCTCTATATCGGAGTCTGGGCGCCGGAGACGATGCGGCGTTTTGTCAGTGATGCACCCTTTTCTCTCTCAGGAACAATGAACTGGTGGTTAGTATTTCGGAATACTGATTATTTTGATTCGTTCGCTCGTCCAGCGCTTTTGCAGCACACGTGGTCACTCGGAGTCGAAGCCCAGTTTTATCTCATTTGGCCATTGATTTTGCTTCTTATCCTGCGTTACTTAGGAAAGGGAAAAATTCCTGGCGCTGCGCTCTTCATCGCTACCGTATCAGGAATCACCCTCTTGGTCGTCTCCTATCGAGTTGATGAGGCGAATGCATCCACGATTAGCCATGTCTACTTTGGGACCGATACGCACAGTATTGGATTATTCCTTGGCGCTGCCTTGGCCGTAAATTGGATCCCACAAAATCTCAAGAAAGATATTGAGAAACGGGCTGTGGATCTCATCGATGGGATCGGAGTATTTGGCTTCATTGGAATGATCGCCACGTTTCTCTTCATCGATGAGAGTGATCCCACGCTCTACAAGTTAGCCTTTCCATTAGCGGGGGTGTTTGGTTGTGCGATTATCACTTCGATTGTGCATCCCGCCTCACGATTTGCACCGATTCTAAGTAGCAGGGTGGCTGTTTGGATTGGGGAGCGTTCATACGCTATCTATCTATGGCATTGGGTTGTTTTCCAGCTCACACGCCCCTCCGTCGACATTGAGGGCTCTGCCTGGGCACTTACTGCGCTTCGCCTGCTTATTGTCTTTGCCTTAGCCGATATCTCTCTGCGCCTGGTCGAACTTCCTATTCGAAGTGGCTTGATTGAGTACTGGTTTAAGGGGATGAAATATCGCACAAAGCGAGTTCAAATACGCCAAAAATTACTTGTACTTGTTTCGATTCTTGTACTGATGAGTGCCACAACGGTAATTAGTATCGATGCGATTTCAAAGAGTGATCGGGTGATGGCAACGATAAAGGCTGAACTCACTCAAACTCCCGAGATACCTGCTGATAACAATGGCTCATCAACATCACAAGGACTATGGGTGACTGGAGACTCAGTGATTCTTGGCATTCGCTACGAATTAGGGCTGCGTAGTGATGTTGGTCTGATAAATGCTCGAATCGGACGTCAGGCCCCTGAACTCATTGAGGTCATGACGAGGGATAAGTCCAATATGGTGGGCTCTACTGTAATTTTTAATTTGGGCAATAACAATAAGCTGACCCAGGCCCAAGTAGCGGCCATATTTTCTGAGGTAAAAAATCAACCTCGGATTATCGTTGTTAACACCGCGGTGCCACGTGGCTGGCGCGATGCCAACAACGCCTTGATTGCGCAGTACGCACAGCAGTTTGGTGCAATTGTTATTGACTGGAATGCCATCTCAACTGGCCACCCAGAGTACTTTGCACCCGATGGAGTACACCTTGTTCCTGCAGGTGTGCGCGCTTATGTCGATGCAATTACTGCTCAACTATGAAACTTCCTACGCTAAAAACAAATCAGCCCCCACGCATTATGTGAGGGCTGATTCTTTAAACCTTTACTTGAACTCGCCTGGAATTCCAAAGACAGTTGCAGATGCACTCTGTCCATCAGAGTACACAGAAGTGACTCGGAACTGAGTCCATCCCGAATCCCCACTCTTTGTCACACTCTGAGTGAGTTGATCGGCAGGTACTGTTGCAATCACCGACCAATCACCTTCACCGTTGGCTCGGATTTCGACGTTGTAGCCGGTTAAACCATCCATCGCCATTGGTGCAACCCATCGAAGCGTTAATCCATCTGCACTTTTGAGTGCGACAAACTTTGAAGGTGCCTCAACGGCGGCAACTGGCTCTGTTGGCTCGGTAGTTGCCGATTCACTTGGCTGGGCACTCTGCGACATCGATGGAGCAGGGGTTGCACCATCTTCGCTCTCGCTACCAGATTGAGACATCACGATCGCGGCAAGGATGACGATACCTGCAACGACTAAGAAAATTACACGCCCTGAGGTTGCCTGCTTAGGAGTGGCGACCGGCCTTGGTGCCAAGGCAACAGGAGTTGCTGGAGTTGTAGAGACTGCGACTCGTGGAGCTGCAGAACTACCTGTGGATCTCTTCACACTTCGCTTAGCAGGGGCTTTCTTAGCGATTCTCTTCTTAGCCGCTGATTTTTTTACTGCGCGCTTGGCTGTGCTCTTTTTTGCGACACTCTTCTTTACAACTCTCTTCTTCGCCGAACTCTTTTTTGCGACACTCTTCTTTGCAACTCTCTTCTTCGTAGTTGCCTT
>JABMMN010000046.1 GCA_013205535.1 Candidatus Planktophila sp. | reverse complement strand
GCCAAGAAGGCCGCTCCAAAGCGCCGTAAGAAGGCAGCAGCCAAGAAGGCCGCTCCAAAGCGTCGCCGTAAGAAGGCAGCAGCTAAGAAGGCAGCTCCAAAGCGCCGTAAGAAGGCAGCAGCCAAGAAGGCCGCTCCAAAGCGTCGCCGTAAGAAGGCAGCAGCTGCATCAGCTGCTCCAAAGAAGCGCCGTCGCAAGAAGGCAGCTAAGAAGTAACTATCACTTAGAAAAACCCGCCACTATATGTGGCGGGTTTTTTTATCTCTTTTTTTCCCTACCCTTGGATCTGACCTACATGCAGTAATTGTTCTAGGGCTGCAGCCATAGATGCCAGAGCCTCTTGATCTACATCTGCGCTGGGTTAAGCCGAGCTGGTGCGGTAGCGTTTTGCTATGGCATGAGCAGAGTCAACGTCAACTGTTAAATATTTAACTATTTTTCTATCGGGGGCTGTGCACGTGAATGGTGTGAAAAAGAGGGCTTGGGGCGTAGATGAACTTCTCTTTTGATATCAAACATGCCCAATCGCACTCACTTGCACGTGTGGGAACCATTAATACACCACATGGTCCGATTCAAACACCTGCCTTCATCCCAGTAGGTACCAGGGCCAGCGTCAAATCGGTGCTCCCAGAGGCTATGGCAGATCTTGGTGCGCAGGCCTTATTGGCAAATGCCTACCACCTTTATCTTCAACCAGGCCCAGAGATCCTGGATGAGGCTGGCGGGCTTGGCGAATTCATGAACTGGCCGGGGCCAACTGTTACCGACTCCGGTGGCTTCCAAGTTCTATCTCTAGGTGTTGGATTCAAAAAAGTATTGGCTATGGATGCCGATACTTTCCGAGATGATGATGTGATCGCACAGAATAAAGAGCGCTTGGCCCATGTAGATGATGAGGGCGTCACCTTCAAATCTCACATAGATGGCTCGATGCATAGATTTACCCCAGAAGTCTCGATGCAGGTCCAACACAAGATTGGCGCAGATATCATCTTCGCCTTCGATGAGTGCACGACGTTGCACAACACACGCGCCTATCAAATTCTTGCGATGGAGCGCACCTATGCCTGGGCGATCAGGTGCCTAGATGAGCACAAGCGATTAACTGATGAGCGAATCGATAAGCCCTACCAAGCCCTGTTCGGTGTCATCCAAGGCGCTCAGTATGAGGAGCTGCGCAAACGTGCCGCCACTGAGTTAGGGGGCCTTGAATCAGATGCTCAGCGCTTTGATGGCTTTGGAATCGGCGGTGCATTGGATAAATCCCAGTTAGGCACAATCATCACCTGGGTCAATGAGATCCTGCCCGAGGACAAACCACGCCACTTACTGGGGATCGGTGCCCCCGAGGATCTCTTTGTCGGTGTTGAGAACGGGATTGATACATTTGACTGTGTCCTTGCCAGCAGAATCGCTCGCACAAGTGCTGTGTATACGATGGAGGGGCGTTTTAACCTATCTAATAGCGGTTATAAGCGCGATTTCACGCCAATAGATGATGAATGTGACTGCTATACCTGTGCGCATTACACACGGGCTTATCTGCACCATGTTTTTCGCGCTAAGGAGCTCGTCGCTGCAACTCTTGCGACGATCCATAATGAGCGCTTCATTGTGCGCTTGGTCGATCAGATGCGACAGGCATTACTCGATGGCAACTTCGCCGAGATGAAGGCTGACTTCCTAGGTCGCTATACACACCGAAGTGGACAGTCGAGCAACTAACCCCCTACTTTTTAAGGGCTAGTCGGGCCTCACGACGGATGCGTTGCTCTGCAGGATCTGGCACTGGAACCGCTGAGATTAAGCGCTGCGTGTAGTCATTTTTTGGATTCTTCAAAATCTGATCACGATCACCAGATTCGACGAGTAGACCGTTTTGCATCACGGCAATTCGATGCGCCAAGATATCCACGACCGCTAAATCGTGAGAGATGAAGAGGCAGGCGAAGTTCAACTTGCCTTGCAGCTCTTGAAGAAGATCAAGGAAACGGGCCTGCACCGAGACATCTAGAGCAGATGTCGGCTCATCGGCGATCAATAGATCTGGGGTCAGGGCGAGTGCACGTGCGATACCCACACGCTGTCGCTGACCACCAGAGAGCTCATGCGGATAACGGTTGCGATAACTACGCGGAAGTTCTACTTGATCAAGTAAATCCTCGACCATTCTGGCTAACTCTGGCCCCTTTGCTAGCTTTGCTAAAAATATCGGCTCACCGATTGATTCACCGATGGGAAGTCGGGGGTTAAGGGATGAGGCTGGATCTTGAAAGACAATTCCAGTATGGCGACGAATCCCAAAGAGCTCCTTTTGGGTTGCATGACTGATGTCTTTGCCAACAATCTCAAGTGAGCCCTCCTTGATAGGAATAAGTCCGATCGATGCACGGCCCACAGTCGTCTTACCAGAGCCCGACTCGCCAACAAGGCCCACGATCTCCCCAGGAAAGATCTCAAGAGAGAAGTTCTTGACGGCGACAAATGCTGGAACCCGGCCGCGCTTGGGATACTCGATAGTGACATTCTCGATCTTTAACACAGGTGCCGGCTTTGAACTCTCTTTATAGGCAAGTACTCGCTTCTTTGAAGCACCCAACTTTGGAACGGCCGCTAAGAGTTCGCGAGTGTAGGGATGGCCTGGCCTATTGAAGATTTGGTCGGCCGTGCCACTCTCGATGGTTAGCCCATCTTTCATGACGATTATCTCATCGGCCATGTCTGCGACTACACCCATATCATGAGTGATAAGAAGAATTGCTGAGTTGAGTTTGTCCTTTAATCCTCGCATCAGATCGAGAATCTCAGCCTGGACAGTCACATCCAGAGCCGTGGTTGGCTCATCGGCCACAAGCAACCCTGGATCACATGCAAGTGCCTGCGCGATCATCGCCCGCTGGCGTTGACCTCCCGATAGTTGATGTGGGTATTTCTCGATTGATGTATGTGGATCTGGGATATCGACCATAGTAATGAGTTCAAGGGCGCGAGCATGTGCCTCTTTAGGGCCCATATCAAAGTGATTACGTAAGGTCTCAACTATCTGATAACCAATTGTGAAAAGGGGGTTTAGAGCCGTCATCGGCTCCTGGAATATATAGGCAACCTCTTTTCCTCGAAACTTGCGCAGCAATAATGGCTTTGCATTGAGCATCTCTTGATCTTTAACCATGACAGAGCCTGACATCCGAGCATTTGCCGCCAAAAGAGACATGAGCCCTAGTGCTACCGTTGATTTTCCAGCGCCCGATTCACCTACTATCGCAGTTACTTTCCCTGGCGCTAGCTCCATATTCATATCGATAACTGCTGGGTACCACACGCCATCTACCCAAAAATCGATATTAAAGTGAGAGATTTTTAAGAGGCTACCAGAGGCAGATTTGTTGGTCTCCATCAACGACCTGCCTTGATATCTACTTTTGCTTTCAATCGATCTTTCTTCGTGATTCTTCTTTTTTGGCGGGGATCGAATGCATCACGCAGACCATCTCCAATGAAGTTGACGCAGAGAGCGATTGAGATAATAAAGAATCCTGGCCACCAAAATAGAAATGGACGAGTTGTAAAGGCCGACTCATACTGACTGATTAATAGCCCTAATGAGACATCGGGTGCAACGACACCAAAGCCTAAATATGACAGCGCCGTTTCAGTCAAAATTGCACCGGCCATGATTAAGGTTATGACAACGATTATTTGGCCAATCGCATTGGGCAGAATGTGCTTAAAGGTAATGCGTACATTAGATGCACCTGCAACCCTTGCGGCATCAACAAACTCCATCTCACGTAATGATAGAAACTGTGCTCTTACTAGCCGGGCAAGGCCTGTCCAGCCCAATAGACCCAAGAACAGGGCGAGAAAAAGCGGTCCAACACGGCCCGCGGCCTTACCGATGACGGCTGCGATGATGATCCCTGGGACAGTTTGGATAAAATCAACCAATCTCATCAGGACTGCATCCACCCGTTTTCCATAAAACCCTGCGATTGAGCCCACTACCACGCCGATAAAGCCTGAAACGGCACCAATCACAAACATGATCATCAAGGAGCGGCGAGCACCATTCATCACAAGGGCAAAATAATCCCGACCGATATCATCTTGGCCGAATGGATGCGTGCCGAGTCCAAAAGCACCCGATGGGTTTAGAGACAGTGTTGGGCACCCTGTTGTGCCGCCAGGGCAATCTTCATAACGCAACTCTGGAATATCCTCAACGGTCCATTTCCACCAGCCTGGAATCCGTAACGCTCCAATTTTCGTATCGAGCGCGCTCATTACAAAGACAATCAGACTAGTGAGCACAAACAGCGCGATTACCGCACCGCGGTGGCGGAAAAATCTGCGTCGAACAATCTGACCCTGACTTAATCCCTCTACCTCTTTGTTGGCTATAGCGCTCTCGCCACCCGAGAGAATCTCTCCTGAAGAGCCTTTGTCGCGTCCAAATAATTTCATGGCTACTTACCTAGCCGAATCCGTGGATCTAGCACTGAGTATAAAAGGTCTGCTATCAAATTTCCCAAAACTACAAGGATGGACAAGAGAAGATTCACACCCATTAAAAGGTTGAGGTCATAACTATTGATGGCCTTGATTCCCAAGGTTCCCATACCCTGCCACCCAAAGACACGCTCAGTGATAACGGCTCCACTGATAAGGCCCAAGACCTCACCCACAAACAAACTCGAGAGAGGGAGCATCATGTTACGAAATGCATGACGCGTTACGACCGTGCGTTCATTCAAACCTTTAGCTCGGGCTGTTCGGATGTAATCTTGATTGAGGACCTCTAACAAAGAGCCGCGTGTGAATCGAATCCATCCTGCAAGTGAGATCAGGATCAAAGCTAAAGTTGGCAGGACCAGGTGCGAAATGATATCCAAGTTGTTAAGCCAAAAATCATCAGTTACGAGCTGGTCTTTTCGTTGGCCATAGGTGGGTACGGGGCGACCATTAACGGCATCAGTTGCCATGTAGCCTGCCCAACTCTGCATGACTCGATCGGTGAGAATGAGAAAACCAGATAAAATTCCAGTGATAATCGCAGTTCTGGCGATTGGTCCCCGATCAATCTTGCTAAAAATCTTGGAGAGAGCAATGCCTGTAAGAACGATCAAAACGATTAGTAGAAAAATAGTGAGATAGGAGCCAAAATTATTGAAGACCCATTGGGCGGGATAGTAGGAAAGGAATGCAAGAGCGGCCATGCTCAGGGCTGCATTACGGGCGGGTTTGTTCTCGACTCCTGTCGATATCGAGGTAACACCGATGGCAAGGCCACCTGAAAGAAGACCAACTAAAATGGGGCCAAGACCAGGATTGAGATACCAGTCAGTGAGATTTATAGCCCACAGAACTAGGAGATTTGTGGCAAATGCCCCGGCAAAAATACTCCAAAATCTTTTGCGCTCGCCGCCAAAGAGTGCGCCCCAGAACACCCCAGTGAATATCGATGCCAGCACCATCCAAGAAATGGGAATATCGGGGTTGGCCAGGAAATTGTTGAATTGAATCGCCATGAACTCTTTGAGCAAGACTGCTATCCAGAAAATTGGCAGAGAGTACAAAAGAAAGGCCAAGAAGGTCATTCCATAGTCGAAGCGACTATATTGGCGAAGCGCCGAGATAATTCCAAAGGCCATACCAAGAATTAAGGCCGTGAAGGTCGCGACTAGAACAAGTCGCAGGGTCACCGGGATCGCATATCCGAGCTCTTCTTGAACAGAGGATGCTTCGCGGGTCATGCCCAGATTCAGATTTCCTACAAAGAGACCTAGAACTCCTTTGAGCCATAGAAAATACCTAATCGGAGGGGGTACATCTAAATTTAGATCTCGTGTCAGTGCAATTATTTGCTGGCGAGCGCCATCGTCAGTGCTCAATCGGAGCTCGGCAAGCGGGTCACTTGCATACGCCGCTAGGTTGAACACTAGAAAACTAGAGCCAAATAAAATTACGATCGATACACCAATTCGGCGCATGATGTAACTCAGCATTATGAATCTCCCACTCACGATCGGATGAGGCTAGCAAAAAGGACAAGGCCTACATAGTAGAGCAAGTGGCACTCAAGTATTACCTGAGTGCCACTTGCCTTTAACTAGTAACGCCCTTACGAGCGAATCTAATAGCCCAAAATCAAGCTATTAGTATGACCACTCCCACCAGTTCCAAACAACATCATCTGAAAGTGGTGATGGCTTGATGCCCTTGAGGAGCTTGTTGACAGCAGTCACTGCTGGGTGCAGGAATACTCCAGATGTCAGACCCTCTGCGTGAATGATGCGCTCTGCCTGAATGATTGTGGTGATGTAAGTCTTGTTATCCAGAGGCACCTGTAGCTTTTCAAGTATTTTATCAAGAGCAGGCAAGTTGACACCGTTACGGTTATTGCCTCCACCTAACTTGAAGTTTGAATTCGATCCGGCTTGAGTAACGGCCGATGGGCAGTAAGCAAAGAATTGCACATCGTACTTACTCAATTGAATCTTTGGTGACCAGGATGCCTGAACATCTCCTACTAGATCGAAGCCAACCTTGATTGCATTTGCTTTAGCAAGTGCAAACTCTGCGGCACGGCGTGGGTTGTTTCCAGGCACAAGCACATTTACCTTCAGTGGATTGCTCGGGCTTGCACTTGGGTAGTGCTTCTTGATCAGACGAGCCGCCTTGGCATTCAACTGATCCTGTGGACCGTTGTAGTAGAACGACCCGTTATTGGCAACAAGACGCTCGTAGCCCTCAAAGCCAGGAGCGATAAAGGTTGAGCCTAGGATCGTGGCACCAGGGTTGATTGGGCGGATCAACTTCTCGTTGATCTCTTCGCGAGGGACCGAGAGAAGGAATGCTCTGCGTAGATCAGCACCCTTTCCACCATGTCCCTTGAAGATTCCAGTGTATTCATCCTGTCCAGGTGCATTACCTACACGAAGATCCCAATGCTCATAGCAAGCGTTGATTCCACCGATGAGGTTGACGTTTGTTAACTTCTTCAAGGCGGCTACAGCATCGGCCGTTGGCTGACCTGAATAGATATCGAGCTCACCGTTGGCAAGTGCTTGCGCAGCGGCCGTTCCGTCAGCGATAAACTTGAAAATAACAGTATCGACGGTTCCGCTAAGGGCTGGACCCGAGTTGTACTTAGGGTTCAACTTAAGCGTCACAGATGACTTCGTTACTGCACTTTCCACAGTGAAACCACCATTACCGACGAATAGAAGAGGGTTTGTCGTGGCATTAACTTCAGTGATGTTGTAAGCCTCTGAGTACACCTTGCCCATTGCCTTGAGCACGGCTGTATTCTTTGTCTTATATGCATCAAAGAACTTATCCCGTGCCTTCTCATTCACTGCAACCGGCTGCAGACCCTTTACTCCATCGGCGATTAAGACCATGGAGTGCACTGCCGCTGGTCCAGGACCATAGAGATCCCAGTTGGCAATCTTCTGCTTGAACTGCAATGTCAATGTCATCTTGTCTGCAGATAGGACTGGCTCTCCAACGATATTGTCGTTGTAAGTTCCGCCATAGCCATTTGAATTAAATGCAGGAACGTTGTCACTATCAGGATCACCTAGGCCGGCAGCAATCGAGTACTTATTGCTTGAGAGCACATGTGATAGCAGTAAATCGACACCGTTGATAGGTGTTCCATCAGACCATACAAGACCCTTATTGACCTTGTACTCGACACGGAAGTCATCGGCCTTGTTTTTTACGATCTTAAACTCACCGAATTTTGTATTACGAATAACATTTTTCTTATCATTAATGTAAAGGAAACCGATACCACTAAGATTTCCAACTTTGCTATTGATCGTTAGGTTTGTGTCAGGAGTACCTGAGTTAAACGATGTCAATGAGTTGGTATCGTGAAGTACGATCGTTGAACGTGTCGCCGCTTGAGCCGGGCTCAGTAGTGATACTGCCAGGGCGCTTGAGGCAACTATTGCAAGTGCAAGTTTTGCACCGCCTGTTATCTTCATTTTTTCTCCTTGGAGGGTAGTTAAGGCAGATTCTGTGAAGAGTCGACCTACCCCACATGACTGCCCTTGGTGATGAGATTCTGCCCTAATGAACCCAAGGTGAGCAACAGGTAAAGGCTGGCCCTGAGCGTGGATTTATGACGATTGGGTAACGATGGCCTAGGCGTACTCGCCTTTGACCATGAAATAGACCCGGTGGGAGACCAAGACCGCATGGTCGGCATATCGCTCGTAATAGCGGCCCAATAGCGTCAGATCTATCGCGGTCTCAAGGCCATGAGTCCAGGGCTTGTCCAATAGTGCGGCGATGAGCTGCCTATGCAGATCATCCATCTCGTCATCATCTCGATCTAACTCAAGGGCCATCTCGAGATTTCGTGTGGCCACAACTACAGCCATCTTTTGGGTGATCGCCACTGCCGCCGAGCCCATGGCCGTGATTGTGGCAATTAACTCAGGTGGCACGGCCATCTGGGGATGTCGCATGCGGGCGATTTTTGCAACGTGTTGGGCAAGATCGCCCATTCGCTCAATATCTGATGCCATTTGTAGTGCACTGACCAGCGCCCGTAGATCAGAGGCGACCGGTTGTTGTCGGGCAATGATGTCGATTATCCGAGCATCGATATCGTGGTGAATCTGATCGACTTTTTGATCCTTGGTAATTACCTCTTCAGCTAAGCTCAAATCGGCACTTAAAATTGCCGTTGTTGCCTGTGCCATAGAGCCCGAGACCAGTTCGCTCAAAGTGACCAAAGATTGTGAGATACCCTCGAGCTCATCGTGAAATACTGAGCGAATAATAGTCATAAAACAAGCGTATATCAGAGAAGGTGAATAACGCACCATACTTTGGTGAACAAAGGGTAAAACCCGATTGTGTCGCTATAGGCTTACAATGTGGGTTTTTCAAGGCAAGATACAGAGGTTTCAGAGCCAGGCCTCCTACCTCAAATGCTTTTAGAGACGCTAGCAAGTCTTGATGGCGAGTCTGTGATTTTGGCCTTGGGAGAAGTTCCGATATTTAGTACAGCCGGTGTCGAAAGCCTAGGGATATTGCGTGAGAATCGGATTCAAAGTCCAGAGCTGCTTGCTATCGTCCGGTTTGTACGCAGAACAGGGAGCCATCAGAAAGGTCAGATCGAAATCCCCCGCGGCCCAATAGGAGAGGGTAGACATCAATTTACTTTCAAGGTGCTACCACTCGTGAAAGATGACCTGGTCTTAGTGCTTGTCAGTGATGAGAGTGAGGCACAACGCGTTCATGATGTTCGCCGCGACTTTGTTGCAAATATCTCTCATGAATTAAAGACACCTATTGGGGCCCTATCACTATTGAGTGAAGCGGTTTTGGGTGCAAAAGATGACCCCGAATCAGTTACAAAGTTCGCCACACGAATGCAATCCGAAGCTAAGCGTTTGACCGACTTAGTGCAAGAGATTATCAACCTCTCCCGTGTTCAAGACTTTGACCCGCTACAGCTGCCCCAAGAGGTCAGCATTGGCTACGTGATCCGCGAAGCAATGGATCAGTGCGAGATCTCTGCCCAGAGTAGGGGTATCTCAGTAAAATATGCGGAGCCAAGTAATGTTCTGGTGCTTGGTGATCGCGATCAGTTGATTATGGCGATGCATAACCTAATTGAGAACGCTATTAATTACTCACCCGAGGATACAAAGGTCTCTATCTCGACAATGATTAAGGATAAACTCGTGAGCATCCTTGTCACCGATCAAGGGATTGGAATCTCGCAGAGTAATCAAGAGAGAATCTTTGAGCGTTTCTATCGTGTGGATCCGGCACGCTCTCGGCAAACTGGTGGAACGGGACTTGGGCTCTCCATCGTCAAACATATCGCCAACAAGCACGGTGGCGAAGTCACACTCTGGAGCGTGGAAAATGTTGGAAGTACTTTTTCTATACGACTGCCTATTCACTCATTCAAATCGGAGAAAGAATAAATGACCAAGATTTTAATCGTAGAAGATGAAAGCTCTTTCTCAGAGGCCCTAGCATTTCTGTTGGGAAAAGAGGGCTTTGAAGTCAGTGTTGCTGAGGATGGACGAGCCGCTTTGAGCATATTTGCTAAAGAGGGCGCTGATTTGATTCTCCTTGATCTGATGATTCCTGAGATCTCTGGAGTGGATGTCTGTCGCACCATCAGGACCACCTCACAGGTTCCCATCATCATGTTGACCGCCAAAGATGCTGAAATCGACAAGGTAGTGGGCCTAGAAATCGGTGCCGATGACTACGTCACTAAGCCTTACTCATCGCGTGAATTGATTGCGCGTATCAAGGCCGTTCTTCGCCGAGGAGTCGCAGATTCAGAGCTGAATGTAGATTTAGAGGTAATTAACGTTGGCCCGATTAAATTAGATACCGCACGCCATCAGGCATCGATTAATGGCTCCCCCATTTCACTGCCTCTCAAAGAGTTCGAGCTCCTAGAGTTCCTCATGCGCAACCCGGGCAGAGTCTTGACCCGCTCTCAACTCATTGATCGTGTCTGGGGTGGGGATTACTTTGGCGACACGAAGACTCTTGATGTTCACATCAAGCGCCTGCGCTCTAAGTTAGAGATGGATTCGGCCAATCCAGTGTTAATTCAGACGATCCGAGGTCTTGGTTACAAGCTAGAGGGGTAACTGCGCCTTAGCTTTATATCTAAATTAAACTAGAGAGATGCAAAGGCCTCTTCAAGAACGCCCATTGCATCATGGAGAAGCTCATCTGTAATCACGAGCGGCGGTAAGAAGCGAATCACATTCGAGTAAGTTCCCGCGGTCAAGATGAGAACTCCTTTGCTCTGGCAGTACTTCACGACTGCATTCATAGCGGCAGTATTTGGAAGCTTGCTACCCGCCTCGACGAGTTCAATCGCCTGCATCGCACCGCGCCCACGGACCTCTCCGATGATTGGATACTTCTTTTGCAGCGCTCGTAAGGATTGACCCAAAACTGTGCCGATGTGAGCGGCTCGAGCGACAAGGGCTTCGGCCTCGATTGTCTCAATTGCGCCAAGGGCGGCGGCGCAGGCGATTGGGTTACCACCAAAAGTTCCACCCAAACCAGAGACATGCACTGAATCCATGATCTCTGCTCGGCCCGTGACTCCAGCAAGAGGTAATCCCCCTGCGATTCCTTTGGCGGTGATTATCATGTCTGGCACGAGATTCTCATCTTCAACGGCGAACATCCGACCCGTGCGGGCAAAGCCAGTTTGAACCTCATCGGCGATGAACACGATGCCGTTATCGGCTGCATATGTTGCAAGTGCCGGCATGAAACCCTTAGGAGGAACGATAAATCCGCCCTCACCTTGAATAGGTTCGATCAATATCGCAGCGACATTATGTGCGCCGATCTCTTTTTCGATCTTAGAGATAACCATCTCAAGGGCATCCGCTGTGATTGTTGCCTGATCGCCAACCCAGTGAAAAGAGTATGGCATCGGTACACGATAAATCTCGGGGGCAAAGGGACCAAAGCCCTCTTTGTATGGCATGTTTTTGGCGGTCAATGCCATCGTTAGATTTGTACGACCGTGATAGCTGTGCTCAAAGACAACGATGGCTGCGCGCTTGGTGTAGTGGCGTGCAATCTTTACCGCGTTTTCAACTGCCTCGGCCCCTGAGTTAACAAGGATTGATTTTTTCTTATGAGTACCGGGAGTGAGCGCATTTAATTTTTCACAGACCTCGATATAGCCCATATAAGGAGCGACTGTGAAACAGGTATGAGTAAATGCCTGAACCTGCTCAATAACACGATCGACAACACGGCTTGCCGCATTACCAACATTGACGACACCGATACCAGAGCCTAAGTCGATGATTTGATTTCCATCAATGTCCAGCAAGATCGCATCGCTGGCGCGCTCGATCACAACAGGAATAGCCATACCCAGACCCTGCGATGTCGCCTCAGTCCGGCGCTTAATCGCCTCGATAGATTTTGGTCCTGGGATAGCGGTAACCAGACGACGCTCTTGGGTAAGACCGGTCACAGTTGTCATGTATAAAGTCTAAGCCCTTATTTCCCAACCACAGGCCGAAAAGTTAGGCTACGAGCATGAGTTCATTGAGAGCTTCGGCACCGTTATTAGATGCCTACCTCACATATTTTGAGAGCGTGCGCCAACCATTCACCATCCCCGGACATAAGCAGAGAGCATCACGATTAGATCTTGGGCTGGGTCAAGTCGTAGATAGCGATACCCCTCTATACGGTGGCCTGGATGAGATTAAGTTAACCAACCAAACCTTAAAGAAGGCTGAAGGCCTTGCCGCCAAGTTATGGGGGGCGGATTATGCGCGCTTTTCAACGGGTGGATCGACCCATGCCAACCAGGCCATCATCTTGGCTCTGGGAAAACCTGGCGATAAGATCGCACTCACGCGCAATGCGCACCGCTCTGTATTGAGCGCACTCGTCTTGGCTGGATTAGAGCCGATATGGCTCTCGCCTCAAATCGATACGGCAACGGGTGTCCCCACCGGAACCTCGGTCGCAGAGTTTGAAAAGATCCTTCAGCAAGGCCCGATTGCTCTGCTCTTGACCGAGCCTGGATATCTAGGAACGCTCTCGGATCTGCACGCTCTGATCCGAAGTGCGCATTCACATGCAATTCCGGTCATTGTCGATGCAGCATGGGGTGGCCACTTTGGATTCTCACCACTCGTGCCGGATCACGCTCTGGCAATGGGTGCTGATGCTTTAATCACAAGCACCCATAAGGCATTGCCAGGTTACAGCGCATCGGCGTTATTGGTTGTTCAAGGAAAATATTTAGATCTCGATCGAATAGAGCAGAGCTTTGAGACTACTCATACAACATCACCTGCAGGTGCTCCCCTGGCATCTATCGATGGTTGTCGTGCACTCTTGCAGCTTCGCGGTGAAGAGTTGATTCAAGAGTTGGTCGCTAACATTGAAGAGTTCAAGCAAGAGATCCAATCGCACTTTGATATCCCGATCTTTCTCAATACAAGTGATTTCGCACCAGGCCGATTTGATCCCACAAAGATCGTCCTTCGCACCAATCAAATTGGTGCCTCTGGCGTTGAGATTGAAAAGGCTTTGCAGGCACAGATGATCCGTGTTGAAATGGCAGATAATGACACCGTTGTCTTCTTGGCAACATTGGTTGACTCAAAGGAAGATTTCGATCTCTTGGCTCTTACTCTCATGCCAATTCTTCTAGATCAACAAAGCACTGCAAGGGCTAACGCCACATCTCTGAGCTGGTCCATCAGCCCAACTGTTGCAATCTCAATGCGCCAAGCCTTCTTTGCCCAGACAGAGATGGTCCGTACAGATGTGTCGATAGGTCGAATCTGTGCCGACTTGATAGCGCCCTATCCCCCGGGAGTTGCCGTTGTGGCACCTGGTGAAGTGTTGACTAAGGCGATTGTCGAGGGTCTATCTGCAGCAAAGGCGGCCGGCGTGCGTATCGCCTATGCGAGCGACCCAACTCTCATGACGTATCGAGTCATTAAGAGTTAATTAAGAGTTAAATTGAAGTTCCATCGTGTGCAACAGAGGACGGTCTGCGATGCGCCAGATAGGGATATAAGGTGAGGTCATGGACGTAAGTACTAACTGGCATCAACGCGCCATTGAACTAAGGCCAAAGTCAAAGATGTTTATCGATGGTAACTACATCGATGCCGCATCTGGGAAGACCTTTGAAGATATTGCACCCCATGATGATCGTCTTATCGCTCATGTCGCATCGGGGGATGTTGAAGACATAAATCGCGCAGTAAAATCTGCAAAAAAAGTGTTTGATAATGGTGCATGGCGAGAGCTGAATCCTCGCGATAAGAAAGCAATCATGCTGCGATGGTCTGGGCTCATACTTGAGAATAAAGAGGAGTTGGCCTTACTTGAGTCAGTTGATACGGGAAAACCTATCGGAGATACATTATCTGTTGATGTCCCGAACGCTGCGCGAGTCATCTCGTGGTACGGCGAAACAATCGATAAAACTTATGAGGAGATAGCTCCTGCACCGCGCAACGCCCTTGCCATGATCACACGCGAACCCCTAGGAGTAATCGGGGCTGTGGTGCCCTGGAACTATCCTCTGATGATCGCTTCTTGGAAGATTGGACCAGCACTTGCGATGGGCAACAGTATTGTTGTTAAACCTGCCGAAAACTCATCCCTGAGCACCCTGCGTATTGCCGAGTTGGCTATGGAGGCAGGCTTGCCTGCAGGAGTCTTCAACGTTGTGCCCGGCCTTGGAATCGAGGCAGGTCAGGCACTTGCCCGGCACATGGATGTTGCAAAGATTGCATTCACTGGAAGTCCGGCAGTTGGGCGCAACATGCTCAGATACGCCGCCGAATCTAATATGAAGCAGGTAGCCCTTGAACTCGGTGGCAAGAGTGCACAAGTTATTCTCAATGACTGCGTTGATCTAGAGGCCGCCGCATCTGCAATTGGATGGGCGATTTATTACAACGCCGGACAGACATGCAGCGCTGGTTCTCGCATCATCGTTGAAGAGGGCATCAAAGATGAGTTGTTTGCTCACTTGCGCACATTCTTAGAGAGCTTTGTTGTTGGGAGCCAGTTCGACCCTTCGACACAGATGGCTGGTTTGGTCTCGAAGCCTCAACGAGATCGAGTCAATGGCTATCTCGATTTGATCGGCCAGGACGGTGAAAAAATAGTCTTTGGCGGAGAAAAGAGTGAGGGTGCAGACCTACTGATCGCTCCTACTTTGATTGATAATGTAAAACCAGTATCTCGCCTTGCTCAAGAGGAGATCTTTGGTCCTGTCTTAGTTTCAATCGATGCAAAAGATGCCGATGAGGCGATATCTATCGCGAACGGGACTGAATACAGCCTGGCTGCCTCGATTTGGACAAGTAATATCGCAAAGGCACACACTCTTGCGCGCCGACTGCGTGCAGGCACTGTCTGGGTCAACACCTTCGATATGGTCGATGTGATCACACCGATAGGCGGCTTTGGATTATCGGGCAGTGGTCGCGATAAATCTCTACACGCTTTAGATACCTATAGCGCCTTAAAGACCACTTGGATTGATCTCAACTAAACCTACTTCAATCAAGGAGAAAATGTAGTGAAAATAAAGGCAGCGGTCCTGGATGGTATTGGCTCAACCTTTGAGATAAGGGAGTTAGATCTAGATAAGCCGAAATCTGGAGAGCTCTTAATTAAAGTGGCCGCTAGCGGACTGTGTGCAAGTGATTTAAATGCCATCGATGGAAAGCGAAAACTAGTTCCATTCCCGGCCGTAATCGGTCATGAGGCCGCGGGTGTAATAGTTGAAGTTGGGCCAGACACTGCCGGTTTTGCAGTAGGTGATCACGTCATCATGTCGATCGTCCCTAGCTGTGGTAGCTGCGATTACTGCGCATCTGCGCGTCCGAATTACTGTTCAACTGCGGGAAATGCCATGTCGGTCGGTGGGTTATTTGATGGCACCAGTCGACTCAGTCATAACGGTGAAAAGGTCAATCACTTCCTGACCGTTGCCTCCTTTGCCGAATACGTCGTGGTGCCAGCATCTGGGGCAGTGGTGATACCGAAAGAGATGCCACTCGACCGCGCCGCTCTTATTAGTTGCGCAGTGCTAACTGGTTATGGCGCAGTCATGAATACAGCCCACGTGCGATCTGGCTCTCGAGTTGCAGTCTTTGGCTGCGGTGGAGTGGGTTTAAATATCGTGCAAGGCGCCCGTATGGCAGGGGCTAGAACAATCATCGCTATTGATGTAACGGATGAGAAGTTAGAGCTTGCACAAAAGGTGGGAGCCACACACGCGATCAACGCCTCGACATCTGATCCCATCGCCGAGGTCAAGAAGATCTGCGGCGGCGTGGACTACGCCTTTGAGGCCTTGGGGCGCGAATCGACAATCCAACAGGCCTGGGGCACCGTCGATGTCGATGGCGGTCTCATCCTCGTTGGCATCCTTAAAAACGGCGCTACGCTGACCTTGGATGCCGGTCCCTTCATCAATGAACAGTGGATCAAGGGCTGCTACTTCGGCTCGGCCAACCTGAAAGAGGATGTTCCAAAGTTAGTGAAAAGTTATCTCGCCGGACACCTCTTTCTAGACGAACTCATCTCGGAGCGGATAGGTTTAGGGGACCTGAATTCGGCCTTTGAACGTTTAAGAGCCGGAGAAGGGGCGCGTAACGTCCTGGTCTTTGACTAAGGATGGCTGCGAGTAAGTATAAAATTCCTCACCCTTTGCCGTCAACACGTGTACTGCAAGAGGTAGGGATGTATGAGTTAAGCACATACCACTTACAACTAGGAGGAACGTAGTGTCAATTTCAAAGATCACACGGGGATCTCTTGCAGCAACTCTTGTTGTTGCACTTGCGATTCCTGTAATCCAGAGTTCACCAGCGAGTGCCGCTGGAAGAGATTTTTCAAAGGTAACGAGTGCCGCACAGGCCGGCGGTCTTGCCGGTCTTGAAGCTGCATGCAAGAAAGAGGGACAACTCAACGTCATCGCTCTGCCTCTCTATTGGGCAAACTATGGCGACATGATTGATGGCTTCAAGAAGAAGTACGGTGTCAAAATCGATGAGGCAAACCCAGAGGGTTCATCTCAGGAAGAGATTGATGCCGCAGTAACAAACAAGGGAACAAAGCGCTCACCAGATGTTTTCGATCTCGGTCTAGCTGTTGCAGTGAAGTATCTCAACACCGGCACTTATGCCCCTTATAAGGTGAGGACTTGGAATAATCTCCAAGGTGCATCCACGGTCGATCCAACTGCACAGTTCACACCTAACTACACAGGAACAATGACGATTGGCTACAGTGGAACTCTTGGGACAATCACCAAGCTAGAAGACCTGCTAGATCCAAAGTTCAAGGGCAAAATCGCCCTTAACGGAGATCCTCTTGGATCATCGGCTGCCATGAACGGTATCTACATGATCAATAAGGCACTCGGTGGAACATTTGATGATGTGTCAAAGGGAGTTGCATTCTTCGCAAAGCTCAAGGCGGCTGGAAACTTCATCAACGTCAACCCAACTGAGGCCACAATCGCATCTGGGCAGACACCAGTTGTTATCGATAATGGTTACTTGCAGGCAGGCGTTGTTAAGCAGTTTGCTAAGATTGGAAAAGTCTGGAAGATGTTTACACCAGCCTCGGTTGGATCCACTTACAACAGCGCAATCTCTGCCTGGGCGCCACATCCAGCATGTGCGCGTCTATGGATGGAGTACACACTTGGGGAGACTGGTGCCGAAGTTTGGGCAGTGGGTGGAGCTACTCCAACTCTCTGGGTACACCTACTCAAGACCAAGCGTGCAACTGCTGCTGGCCTAGCATCAATTGGTAAGAGCAAGATTGTTGCAGAGGCTGCAACATCTGCTCAGACCGCTGCTGCTCGTGCCTACCTTAAGACTGCATGGCCTGCAGCTGTAGGAACAAACTAAAACTGAGTCATCAGTAATTGACTCAACTTCAGTACAAGAGAACCGGTTCTGCCTCTGGTAGGACCGGTTCTCGGTATTGGCGCAGTAAGAGCGCATATCTAGGCGCGCTACCCTTTCTGCTTTTTTCAGGCATCTTTCTCCTGTATCCCACGTGGAATGTTATTTCAGGTGCCTTCGAAGATAATTACGGTGTAGCGAGTACGGCCGAGCTGAAGAAAGTATTTAACTCACCAATTGCCAGAGGCGCCTTTGGTAACTCACTTGAACTCTCGATCAAAACCGCCATCATCGGAGCGATCCTGGGTGGCCTCTTCGCCTGGGCGATTGCTACAGGAAAACAGGGTGGAGCCTTCTATAAAATCGCCGTTGCACTGAGCAGCGTCTTGGCCCAGTTCGGTGGGGTCATGCTTGTCTTTGCTTTTTTGGCCACATTTGGTTTCAACGGATTGGTCTTGACCTTTGCAACTCAGTTTTTACCCACAACTTTTCTCGCCGATGCCAGTTGGCTCTACAGCATGAACGGGCTGGCCGTTCTCTATACCTTTTTCCAGATCCCATTGATGGTCCTAGTCTTTCTTCCCACCCTTGAGAATTTACAACCCCAGTGGCGTGAGGCCTCTGATGCCCTTGGCGGTAAGTACTACGAGTACTGGCTGCGCGTCGGGATTCCGATTCTGACCCCCTCTTTTGCAGGAGCGGCGCTTCTTCTCTTCGTAAACTCCTTTTCAGCATATGCAACGGCAAGTATCTTAATTAACCTGGCCGACTTCCTTACTCCTCTTCAGATCGCGACGGCGTTAACTAGTGAGACCGGTGGTTCAAATCCCGCCGAGGCCAAGGTCTTATCGTTTTACATGGTCATCATCGTCGTCATCGCTATGGGCTTGTATGCACTCCTGCGTCGCAATGTCAGTAAGTGGGAGCAGCGTCGATGAGACAGACGATAGGCGTAAAAATCTGGCGCTGGTCAATCATCAGCGTTGTTGCCTTTTATCTCGTGGTTCCTTTGTATGCCATGTTTGATTTCTCAACCAAGCCCTTTGGCTTTGCCGACTCCGGTCGTACATTTCGAGCCTGGGCGCTGATTGGGACCCAGGAGAATCTCATAGAGGCCGTGACACGCTCGCTCATTACCGCCGCTATCGTCATGGCCCTTATTCTCTTTCTCGTCGTCCCCACTGCAATCTGGGTGCAGTTGAAACTGCCACTACTTCGCCGCCCATTCGAACTTCTCTGCCTCTTGCCTCTTGCTATTCCAGCAATCGTCATTGTTGTGGGTATCGCGCCTTTATACCGTTGGATCTCGATAAATTTAAGTGAGTCTCCCATTACTTTAGCAGGTGTGTACTCCATGTTGATTCTCCCCTATACATATCGCTCACTCTCTGCCGCCCTAGATGCCGTTGATATTCATACCTTGGCTGAGGCTGCAACTACCTTAGGCGCTGGGATCTCACGGGTAATCTTTGGGATCATCATGCCAACGATCAAAACTGGAATCATCAATGGCTCCTTCATCGCAATCGCCCTTGTACTTGGCGAATTCACAATCTCGAACATTCTTAACTTTAAGACCTTCCAGGTCGTGATCGCCCAAATCGGACGCACGAATGGACATGTGGCAGTCGCAGTCTCTCTTGCCTCCTTGCTATTTGTCGTAGTGCTCCTATTGCTCATCCCTACTAAGAAACGTCAAGGCGCTGTCCTAGATGTTGATCTCACCTAAGAGAAGGAGCCATACGTTGAACTCATCAGCATATGTACAGTTACTCGATCTTGCTAAGTACTTTGGCAAGGTCAAAGCCCTCGATGGCTTGACTCTAGACATCGCCGAAGGCGAGCTTGTGGCTCTGCTCGGTCCATCTGGCTGCGGTAAGACGACGGCTCTGCGAGCATTGGCTGGGCTTCAAGAGTTAGACCGCGGAGCGATGATTGTCGATGGTCAAGATGTCACTTTTCAAAAGGCGAGTAACCGTGGAATGGGAATGGTCTTTCAGGCATACTCTCTCTTTCCACATATGACTGCGCGCGAGAACGTTGAGTATGGATTAAGGCTACGCGTGCATAAGACCTCTGGCCAAAAGCGCAAAGCTCGCTCGGCCGAACTTTTAGAGCTCGTTGGCCTGTCAACGCATGCCAGCCACTATCCCTATCAGCTATCGGGGGGTCAACAGCAGCGTGTTGCACTGGCGCGCGCGATTGCTATCTCTCCAAAGGTATTGCTGCTCGATGAGCCACTATCTGCCTTAGATGCCAAGGTGCGTACCCAGTTACGTGAGGAGATTCGACGCATTCAAGTTGAACTTGGCACTACAACTTTATTTGTAACACATGATCAGGAGGAGGCGCTGGGTATCGCCGATCGTGTCGGTGTTATGCGAAATGGTCAGTTAGAACAAATTGCAGCACCCGCCGAACTCTATGACCGTCCAAAGACGGCCTTTGTCGCTGAGTTTGTGGGCCTAACAAATCCCATTGCTGGAAAAGTCTCAGGTGGATCGATTGAGATTCTAGGTGGAGTTGTCAAGACATTACCTGGATCGATTACATCGGGAAGCGGTATTGCATTAGTGCGTCCTGAAAGTATCGATGTCGTTGCCAGTAAATCAGGAAATGCAACCGTGTTCTCTGCCAGTTTCCTGGGTGCAACCTGCCGACTCACTATCTCTATGCGTGATGGAGCGCGTATAACAGCACAATTACCTAGCCCTGATGCAACTGGGCTTGGCGCTGGTGCAGGCGTTAACGTCTCGCTCTTGGATATTCCAGTATTCGTGAAGGCTGCAGGATGATCTTTGGAAAAATCACGCAGCTTGAGACCTTTACCGATGAGTTTGTCTGCTTTGTAAAGGTAACAACATCTGATGGTCATATCGGTTGGGGCCAGACATCGACGTATCACGCCGATATCACTGCTCAAGTTTTTCACAGACAGGTTGCGCCGTGGGTTTTGGGTAAAGATGCATCAGATATCGGCGCACTCATCACTCTAGTGGAGGCACGCGAACACAAGTTTCCCGGAAGCTATCGATGCCGGGCTAATGCGGGTTTAGATACTGCGCTCTGGGATCTACGTGGACGAGTGGAGGGCAAGCCTGTCGTTGAGCTACTGGGTGGCAGACCTAAGAAGTTGCGCACATATGCATCCTCAATGAAGCGGGAGATCACACCCGAGCAAGAGGCACAGCGCTTTGTAAAACTTCGCGATGAGTGTGGCTTTGATGCATTCAAGTGGCGCGTTGGCGCTGAGTGTGGAAATGATGTCGATGAGTGGCCGGGTCGCACCGAGGAGGTTGTACCCGTTGTCGCTCGCGCACTGGGCGATGGAATCTCAAAATTAGTAGATGGTAATAGTGGCTTCTCACCTAAAAAAGCGATCGCACTCGGAGCACTCCTTGAGGCCGAGGGTATCTCCCACTTTGAAGAGCCATGCAAATACTGGGAGTTAAAGGAGACCAAACAGGTCACCGATGCTCTCTCAATCGATGTTACAGGTGGTGAGCAGGATTGGGATTTGAGCACATGGGCGCGCATGATCGATATGCGCGCCGTCGATATTGCCCAGCCCGACATTATGTATCTCGGTGGAATCTGGAGAACTTTGAAGGTTGTAGAGATGGCTAAAAAAGCAGGGATGAGCATTACACCTCACAGCGCCAATCTCTCTTTAGTCACCATCTGCACAATGCACTTACTCGGTGCCATTGATAATCCGGGCAAGTATCTTGAGTTTTCCATTGAGGGCTTTGATTACTATCCATGGCAAAAGGATTTGTTTCTTGGAGATCCCTTTGCAATCAAGGATGGAGCGATTGAAATACCCTCAGCGCCTGGGTGGGGCGTTGAGATAAATCCGCAGTGGCTAGCAAAGGCCACACGGCAAATCTCAAATCTATAAAAACTCAACCTCTAAACCTCTAATTGCAATTAGGTTATTTGAGGCCTTTAGAATAGATTTAAAGCATGACAACGGAGTCAGCCTTTGCAACTGCGCGTGCGCAGTTGCGCACTGCGGTAGATCAATTAGGTCTTTCAGAAAATGATTGGCAGACTCTCTCAACACCCCGGCGAATTTTAGAGGTTGCCGTTCCGCTGCGTCGAGATAACGACAAAGTCGAGATGTATAAGGGATTTCGAGTCCAATACTCAACAACCCGCGGCCCTTCAAAAGGTGGGGTTCGCTTTCATCCTCAGATAGATATGCAAGAGACGATCGCCCTTGCCATGTTGATGACATGGAAGTGTGCTTTGACTAATCTTCCCTTTGGTGGGGCTAAAGGTGGAATTGCAGTTGATGCCGCCACCTTGTCAGAGCGCGAGAATGAACGGTTGACTAGGCGCTACACATCAGAGATCTTGCCGATCATCGGACCCGAGCGAGATATTCCAGCACCCGATGTGGGTACCGATGAGCGCAATATGGCTTGGATGATGGATACGTACTCTGTGAATGCCGGTTTTTCTGTACCCGGAGTTGTAACGGGTAAACCGATTGTCTTGGGTGGATCCCTTGGACGAAGCTCTGCCACAGGAGATGGTGTGGCGATCTCAACTCGTGAGGCGCTACGAATACTTGGAATTAATTCTGCTGGTGCAACGGTTGCAATCCAGGGCTTTGGAAAAGTGGGTTATTGGGCAGCAGTCGCCTTGGAGAGTATGGGCCTGAAGGTAGTGGCTGTCAGTGATGTCAATGGCGCAGTAACTGGATTTAAATCTGTCTCAGATCTTTGGTCACATTTCTTAGCACATAAGAATCTTGATGCCCCAGGCACTGATCGCTTAAGTAATACCGAACTCTTACATTTAGATGTTGATGTCCTCATCCCTGCCGCTCTCTCCGATGCAATCACCGCACAAAGTGCAACCGGCATAAAGGCCAAGATCGTGGTTGAAGGTGCAAATGCGCCAACTACCCCAGAGGGTGATGCGATCTTGAATTCAAAGGGAGTCCTTGTTGTCCCAGATATTTTGGCTAACTCGGGTGGTGTAATCGTCTCCTACTTCGAATGGGTGCAAGATAAGCAGAACTATGCTTGGGACGCAGATGAGGTCAAGACGAATCTCAATAGTATTTTGATGAAAGCCTTTCAAGAGGTCGAGCAGATGGCAACAAGTCGGAAAGTGACCCGGCGCGAGGCCGCTCACATGTTAGGCGTTGCGCGAGTTGCCGAGGCCCACAAACTACGCGGGCTCTATCCCTGAGAAAAAATAAAATCGGGCACGAGGATTGCATCTCGTACCCGATTTTTTAAATACTTACCTTACTTGGCAACAGCCTTCTTGAGCTTTGTGCCAGCGCTGACCTTGACGCCAGTGCGTGCTGGAATCTGCAAGACGGCACCTGTCTGAGGGTTGCGTCCTGAGCGTGCAGCACGTGCTACTGCCTCTATCGAGATAAAACCAGGAAGAACCAACTTCTCCTTGCTCTGAAGCATTTTTATTGCAAGCTCCTCAAGTGCATCCAATACCGCCGAAACGGCGCCCTCGCTCTGCTTTGAGTTTGCCGCTAATTTTGCAGTGATCTCTTTCTTATTCATGGTGATCTCTCCAGTACTTGGTTGAAGTTAACATCCTTAATCCTGCCAGCAAAGATGGGTGATTCATGCCCAACCACGCTCTTAAGAGGGGGAATTCCCTGCATGAAGAGGCTCTTTCGAGAGATTTTGGCTCAAATGCCGATCTCAGGAGTGATTTTGGGGCTAAGAGGTTCGATCGGGTCAGCTTCGACTTTTAATATTTTTACGTGGCCGATACGGTTACATCGTGAAAAGAGATGTCGATGCAGATTTTTTAGCACTTCCATTAGCGTCAGTAACCGAGGCGGCCATAAGTTCGGCACAGGCCGCTGGTGCATCCCATGTCGATGTTCGAATCGAACGAACGCGAACGGGATTGCTCTCATTGCGCGATGCCAAACCTGAGACACAAAGTGATGAGACTTTGGCAGGTCTGGGTGTTCGAGTAATCGTCAATGGTGCATGGGGCTTTGCATCCTCACCTGAAATCTCTGTTGCTACAGCTAAGCAATTAGCTCTTACTGCTGTTGCAATGGCAAAGACATCCAAGCCGCTCTCAACCGAGCTGGTCTCACTTGTCACTGAGCCCGTCTATACCGATCAGAAATGGGTATCAGAGTATGAGATAGATCCATTTACAATCTCAGATTTAGAAAAGAAGGATCGCCTGGCTCATTTGAGTAGTGAGTTACTAAAGACCAGCAGCGTCAATCACGCATCTGCTCATACTATGTATGTTAAAGAGCAGAAGCACTACGCAGACTCTTACGGCACAAGCACTACTCAACAGCGCGTGCGCATACAGACTCAGATTGAGGCAATTTCAATCGGTAGCGGTGGTTTCGAATCTATGCGCACATTAGCCCAGCCTGCAGGATTTGGCTGGGAGTGGATGGGTAGTAAGCATTGGAATTGGGATGCTGAGATCGCCGAGCTTCCAACTTTATTGGCTGAGAAAGTTGCTGCGCCATCGGTTGAGCCTGGCAGATACGACGTTCTTGTTCATCCATCTAACCTCTGGCTAACTATCCATGAATCAATTGGCCATGCCACCGAGCTCGATCGCGCTATCGGCTATGAGGCAAACTATGCAGGCACATCATTTGCGACTCCCGATAAATTGAATACTTTGAAGTATGGATCCGAGCTTATGAACGTCACAGGTGATCGCAGCACAGCCCATGGCTTGAGCACTGTTGGCTTTGATGATGAGGGTGTTGCAGCCCAGCAGTGGGACATTATTAAAGATGGTGTCTTAGTTGGTTATCAGTTAGATCGACGGATAGCTGCGCGTGTCAATCGTGATCGCAGCAATGGTTGCGCCTACGCAGACTCCCCCGCACATGTTCCTATTCAGCGCATGCCAAATGTCTCCCTCGCCGCAAACCCGACGGGACCGAGGTATGAGGAGATGGTTGCATCCATGGAGGATGGCATCATCATCAAGGGTGATAAGTCGTGGTCTATTGATATGCAGCGCTATAACTTTCAATTTACTGGCCAGCAGTTCCATCGCGTTAAGAATGGAAAAATCGTCGGACAGCTAAAAGATGTTGCCTATCAGGCAACAACCACAGATTTCTGGGGCTCGATGAAAGTGGTTGGAGGGCCATCGACCTATGTATTAGGTGGCGCATTCAACTGCGGAAAGGCCCAGCCCGGACAGGTTGCAGCCGTTAGCCATGGTTGTCCTGCGGCAATCTTTGACAAAGTAAATATTCTCAACACCGTTGCCGAGGCCGGCAAATGATTCGCGCCCAAGAGCTCATTGAAAAGATCACATCGGCTGCCACCTGTGATGAGTGCATCGTTGTTGTTAAGGATAAGACTCAGGCCAACCTGCGCTGGGCTGGCAGCACATTGACCACTAATGGTGTCATTCAAGAGCGAAGTGTGACGGTGATCGCCTTTGTGAAGACAGGTGAGGGCATGGCAACGGGTGGGGTTACCCGCACCGATGTGAATCTGACCGAGGTGCCTGCATTATTGGCCGAGGCGATAGCTGCAGCAAAGGCGGCCGGTAAGGCCGAAGACTTCGCCCCTCTTGCAACCAATCTCTCTATCGGTGATTGGAGCGCTCCTCATACTCCAACTGGACCAGAAGTGTTCTCTAACTTTGCCCCCGCCCTTGGCGACATGTTTTCGAGCTCGGTCGCCGATTCGATAGAGCTCTTTGGTTATGCCGAACACACTCATGAGACAACATGGATTGGCTCAAAAGGCGGTCTGCGACTTCGCAAAGATAGCCCTGTTGGCCGCGTTGAGATGACTGGAAAGTCACACGATCGCACCCGTTCAACATGGAATGGTGTTGAGACCCGCGACTTTAAGGATGTATCCGTTGCATCAATAGATGCACAGATTCGCCAGCGCCTGGCCTGGCAAGGTAGAAAAGTAGATCTTCCCGCCGGTCGCTATGACACCCTTCTACCCTCAGGCTCGGTTGCCGACATATTTACTTACATGATGTGGGTATCGGCCGCGCGCGATGCTCATGAAGGCCAATCAGTCTTTTCTAAAAAAGGCGGCGGAACCCGGGTTGGCGAAAAGCTCTCTAATGTTGGTTTTCAGTTCTTTAGCGATCCGGCTTACAAAGGCCTTCCTGCAGCTAACTTTGTTGCAACACCAGTGAGCTCTCCATTTTCATCAGTCTTTGATAATGGCCAGCCAATTAAGCGAGTGGATTGGTTTAAAGATGGCGTTTTACAATCCTTAATTCAAACACGGGCTACTGCTGAACTAACAAAGCTGGCATTTACACCTATCGGTGAGAACGCCATTATTAGTGTCGATGGTGGCACCGGCGGTCTTGAGGATTTGGTGAAGAAGGTCGAAAATGGGCTTCTCCTAACAACTTTTTGGTACATTCGTATGGTTGATCCAAACTCACTATTGCTTACAGGTTTAACGCGCGACGGCGTCTACCACGTCAAAGGTGGCGAAGTTGTTGGTGCTACCAATAACTTCCGATGGAATGACTCTCCCGTTTCAGCACTCAATCGCATTGTCCACGCCGGGGCCACGGAGTGGACTCAACCCCGTGAATGGGCCGGTGATATGGCCAACATGTCAACACCACCACTAGTGATAAAAGATTTCAATATGTCGACGGTGAGCCCTGGAAACTAATCTCTATGAGCTGATGATTCCGGCTGAGAGCAGGATTAAGAGAGCACTGCCTAGCACCACGCGATAGATGATAAATGGCATGAAAGATTTTGTAGTGACGAATTTGAGCAGCCAAGCAATAACGCCATAGCCGACGACAAAGGCGACACTGGTAGCGATAAAAATCTGGCCCAAGGAGAAGATCTGCGTGCTAGTTTTATCATTAAGTGCAGCATTGAGTTGAAATAATCCGCTGCCGAATACGGCAGGTAATGCTAATAAAAACGAGTAGCGCAGCGCAGCCTCTCGTGTGTAACCCAGGTATCTTCCTATTGCAATAGTGGCACCTGAGCGTGATACGCCAGGAATAAGCGCCAGAGATTGAGCAAGGCCATAGAGAAGACCATGCCCAGTGCGCAGCTCTCTTAGCTCACGCTCCTTCTTGCCGAAGTGATCTGCCAAACCCAGAATAATGCCAAAGACGATCAGCATCAGAGCAATCAGCCACAAGGAGCGAAGATCTTGAGTTATTACATCCTGCCCTAAATATCCAAGAATGACGATTGGTAATGAGCCTACGATAATCAACCAACCCATGCGTGCCTGTTGTTTTTCATCACTGAGCAAATCTCTTCGCAGAATTACTTGAGCACACCAGGCCACAATAATTCTTTTAATGTCGGCTCTGAAATAAATCAGCACCGCCAACTCAGTGCCAATCTGTGTTATCGCAGTGAAGCGTGCACCTGGATCTTGGGCATTTTCAAAGAACTCCCCCACGATTCTCTGGTGAGCACTCGAGGAGATGGGCAGAAACTCAGTTAGACCCTGCACAATGCCCAAGAAAATCGCTTCAAACACAGAGCCACCTTTCCTTGGAAGAGTTTCCTAGCGATAAGAATAAGGGCTAAGACGCTTCTTTGAGTTGGTCTGTATGGGCAAGTAGATGATTACTTGCCTTCGCTAATAGCGTTGAGATGCTTACCTCTCCGGCCTGTGGGTGAATAGAAACTCTCTCCCATTGCTCCTTTGATAATCCAGAGAGAGCTACCTGCACCTGTTTCCCAATGGACTCAATGAGTGCAAGAGAGTTCAGCCAATCACGACCTTCATAGTTAAGGACAGATGGATATACATCCTCATCGAATTGAATAATATGGGGCTTATCGATTGTGAGCGCATTAAAATATCGGACCATAAAATGCATCTCAGCATCGGCTACGTGGTGCATCACATATGTAGCTGACCACTCACCTTCTCTGCCTGGCACTACAGCACTTATCACATTAAATTTCTTCGCCTGGGCCATAAAAGCATCAAAGTTCTTACCGTATTCGATTAATTTATCATGGCTCATGAGTCAAGCCTACTATCTACTTTTAGAATCTAGTAGCTATCGTCAATCCATGGCTCGGGGATCAAAGAACTTACCTATTTGTGGATTATCTAATTCACAAAATGAATTATATCGCAATTAACTCTTTTATATTCCTGGCCACCATCTTCAACGATAGTAAGCCAATCTTGAAATTCCTTACTGAGCTTACAATTGACCATCCATTTTTCATACTCGGAGTTGCTCTCCCATAGGAAGAAGAAGGCTTCATGATCTATATATCTACCCACGCGAACAGATCCAAACTTAAAGACAGCGTCCAAATTCTTGAACGCAAATTTTGAAAACGTCCAAGCAAGTTCGTCGATGTCCCCTCTACGACCTGGAATCACTTTCCAGTAGTCAATTTCTAAGATTCTAGCCATGACTCTTCTTTAGAAATGTCATTTCTGGAAAATATCATGCTTCACTGTAGTCCCATCTATTCGATCTCACAACCAAAAAACTTGAGACGAGAGGCGTTGACGCTGGGTGATGCTCACGCTTATTTTCATCTTTCACGCTCACGCTCATTTTCATCTTTCACGCTCACGCTCATTTTCATCTTTCACGCTCACGCTCATTTTCATCTTTCACGCTCACGCTCATTTTCATCTTTCACGCTCACGCTCACGCTCATTTTCATCTTTATGGCAACTCTTGACACGGATAATATGGAAACTTGAATAACTTTTTGCAACAACCCGGGGCAGGCTCCAGTCTAAATGAGCGCAATGTCGCCCTATAAGCCGGAACAAAGACTCTTATGCTTCAAAGCCATAATCTCGAAGCACTTCACAGATTTGAACTGAGTACTCCTCGTAGAAGGAATCTCGACCCATTTGTTGCGCCTTTTTGTGCTCATCTAAGTTCTTCCACTGAGAAATTGCCTCTAAAGAAGTGAAATACGAAACCGTCACCCCGTCACGACTTGATGTATCTCGAAATCCGAAATGGTGTTGGTAGCCATCTATTGTCTTGACCAAGCTCTCCATTTTTTCAGACCACTCGGAATACAACTTCCCATCATCTAATTTGCGAGTAGAGCGGAAGATAACTACGTAGGACATGATCGTATTCTGCCAAAGAGTATGAAAATAAAGTCATTTCAGACAAAAAATAGAAGAGTCGCCCTATAAGCCGGAGGCGTCATTGGTATGCGTGAGGTCACGCTTAAAAAATGCAATTACCCTCATTTTTGCCCCCGAAAAAGTAACAACTTTCGCAATGAATTACTAACTTAATCTCAAATAGTGAGTTAGCCTTTAGACCTCGGAGGGGCAAGCGATGTTAAAGAAGATATCAGTTGCGTTAGCGCAGGTTACACAGCGCAAATTTACAGATGACTTGACCGAATATGCCCAAGAAATAGAAAAAATTCTCAGCCCCTCTTCCGGAATTCAAATGGTGGTTCATCCTGAACTTCATCTATTTGGTTCAGATATGAGTACTGAGGCGTTGCAGGACATTGCACAATCACTTGATAGCAAATTCGTAGGAGAACTAGGTGAAATAGCCAAGCGATTCGGTATCTGGTTAATTCCAGGAAGCATCGTGGAGCCCGCACCCAATAATGGGGTCTACAACACTGCCTTGGTATTTAACCCTAGTGGAGAATTGGTTTCATTTTATAGAAAGATCTTTCCATGGCGTCCTTCTGAGCCGTTCACTATGGGGAATGAATTTTCAGTATTTGAACTCCCAGGACTTGGTCGAGTTGGCTTAAACATTTGTTACGACATCTGGTTCCCAGAGGTAACTCGACAATTAACTTGGATGGGTGCCGAATTAATAGTTAATCTTGTTAGAACAACAACTCCAGATCGTAAGCAAGAATTAGTTTTAGTTCAAGCTAGCGCTATTGTAAATCAAGTTTATATCTTAAGCGTAAATGCAGCAGCCCCCATAGCGATGGGTAGGTCTTTAGTTGTAGATCCAGATGGTGATGTAGTTGAGCAAATACTTGATGATAGCAATTCAATTATTTACACCATCATTGACTTTGATCGCGTTGCGCAGATTAGGCGAGATGGCACGGCAGGAGTTAATCGAATGTGGGATCAATTTCTGTCGAATGATCCAGAGATAAATCTTCCCATTTATACCGGACGAATAAATCCACGGACATGGCGTTCGGGAATCAATAGATAGAAAAAGGAGAGAAATATGACGACACTGGAACGTACGCTGGGCTTGCGCTCAGTTGTGCTTTTTGGCCTTGCTTACATGACACCAATTATTGTTCTTGGAATATTTGGTCTCACAGCCGATCTAACCTTTGGAGCGAGCGCGGGTGCCTACTCTATTGCTCTAATTGCAATGCTCTTAACCGCATTCTCATACGGGCAGCTCGCTCGGGTATTCCCCGTTGCCGGCTCTGCATACACCTATGTTCGCAAATCAATTAATGATCATCTTGGCTTTTTGGTTGGTTGGGCAATT
>JABMMN010000045.1 GCA_013205535.1 Candidatus Planktophila sp. | reverse complement strand
GCACTTGGTGTGGATGGATCACAAGTGATTGTCACTGCGTACAAGGCTGCGATGGGTGCGCAGGTACCAATCATCGGAGTCTGGCACTCTGGTGGTGCACGTCTGAGTGATGGTGTCGCATCCCTTGATGCATTCGGTGAGGTCTTTCAATCAATGATCTCGGCGAGTGGACGGATTCCTCAGCTCTCATTGGTGCTTGGACCGACTGCAGGTGGCGGTGCCTACGGACCGGCTCTGACTGATCTTGTTGTACTCGCCCCCGAAGGACGCATCTTTGTCACAGGCCCTGATGTTGTAAAGAGCGTGACTGGAGAAGATATCGATATGGCGTTGTTGGGTGGACCTGAGGCGCATAAGAAAAATAGCGGACTTGCACACATCATTGCTGCGACTGAGCAGGCAGCCTTCGATGATATCCGTGATCTCACAGCGCTCTTTGCTAATCATGGCTTTATGCGCCCAGATGTTCAAGATATTGATCTCTCAATCTTTGTTCCAAATTCCACAATCCGCAGCTATGACATACATCCATTAGTTGATGCGATATTAGATAAGGGCAGCGAACAGATTGAGCTTCTCTCTATGTGGGCGCCGAATATGACGACAATCATCGGGCGCTTGGGCGGTGCAACAGTTGGCGTGCTTGCCAATAACCCAGCACATATGGCTGGGGTAATAGATGCGGCCGCCGGTGAAAAAGCTGCTCGCTTTGTGCGCACCTGTGATGCATTTGGTATCCCTCTCATTGTGATCGCCGATGTTCAAGGATTTCTACCTGGAGCAGGTCAAGAGTGGGAGGGCGCAGTGCGACGTGGTGCCAAATTACTGCATGCATTTGGTGAAGCGGTCATTCCACGAGTCACTTTGATTACACGCCGAGCATATGGTGGTGCCTATGTGGCGATGAATTCAAAGTCACTAGGTGCGACGCGGGTATTTGCATGGCCTGATGCCGAGGTTTCGGTGATGGGAGCAGTGGCAGCGGTTCAAGTCTTACACAGGAAAATTCTGGCAGATGTACCTGCCGATCAGCGCGCGTCAATGGAGTTAAAACTGGCGGCCGAACATGAGAAGAGTTCAGGTGGTGTTGCGCGAGCCATAGAGATAGGGGCGGTGGATGAGATCATCGAGCCGAAGTCAACCCGGAGCTCTCTTGCTAAGGCAATTTCAAAAGCGCCACATCGGCGTGGTAGTCACTCGAATATCCCACTTTAATTTGTTTTAAAAGTCACCGATACCGTTGCAGTGACGGTCTTCTTAATCGTGCTTGTGTCATATGCACCAAAGTCGGCGGTCATCGTCGAATCAGGTGTGGTGATCTGAATTGGACCAGCCTTCACATTGACTAATGATCCAAGTGAGCTACCAACCGCCTTTGTCAGAGCCTGCGCACGCAGTTTTGCATCTTTCATTGCATCACTCAACAATACGGGGCGAAGCTCAGGCAGGTTTGAGATGTAGTACTGAGGTCCATAGTTATTTACGTTGATACCAGTCTGTAAGAGCGCACCAATACCCTGACTAAGCTTTGCAACCAGCTGAACATCCTTCGTTCGTACTGTCACATCACGATTTGCCCGATAAGAAAGTATGCGCCCTGTTGAGTTTCCATTGGCATACTCCTCATTGGCAAAGGTGGATACCGGGCCAAGGGTTAACGCATCTGCTTTGATTCCCCCAGCGGTTAAATAGTTGGAGAGCGCGGCTACATCTGCATCGACTTTTTTAACAGCCATAGCCACGGCAGGTGAAGAGAGGTTTACTGAAAGTGTCCAGACAACGTTATCGGCAGTTGCAGTTGTCTTAGCAGAGCCAGTTACTGTGATGCCATCACTACTGCGTGAAGCAAAGCCCGATCCAACTCTCATCAATCCAATGCCAAGTGCCAGAGAGATAATGACGGCTGAGATGATGATTGTCACCGCTTTACGGCGCTCTACTGTGATGATTGGTGATTCATTGAGTTGGCTCATAGTCAAATAATATCCGTCAGATAGCCCGAAGCTGTGCAATCTCCTGATGGTTTAGACCACGAAAACCCTCAAGCGCACTCTCCCAGTCGATGCCCATAAGGCTCGCTATCCCTGTGCGAATCGACTCTTCATCAAAGCTATTTTTTAGTACCGCGTTAATCTGATTCTCACTCAAGACCACAGCCCCAGATAAATCTGTGAGTGCGTGATGGATTCCTAGCTCCGGTGTAGCGCGAAAGAGCTCTCCCCCATTGTTTGTATCCTCTTGAACTTCGAAATAGAGATAGTGCCAACCGCGCAACGAGCTTGCAATCGCCGCAGCAACTCCTTCACGATCACGCCATGACAAGGTGCATTTATATGTACCGGCTTTGAGTATCTGTGGCGTCCACTCACATCGCACCTCAGGCCCCAATAAATCTGCCAGCGCCCAATCTATATGGCGGCGCAGCGCAGATGGGGCGCTATGGATTCTTAGGTGTCCTCGCACGGCCAATGATGCCGAGCCTCGGGTTAAGCGTTGCATTGAATTCTCCTAGCAAGGACGCCGATTGCGACCTTCCCCGGCCGCCTTATGCTCCTGCTAGTACCTCAATTACACACCCACCAGGCTCAGACTGTCCACCCCGACTTTAGGCATACGGGCCAGTAGAAGGTAGAGTAGGGCTCAGTCGGAGGCTTAATCAGTACCCGTTTCATGTAATACATATTCGGTATCGCTGGCGCAAGAGGAAGACCGTGCTCGAGAATCTCTCGAACACCCACATATCGAAGGAAAAGTAAAAACATGGCAACAGGCACAGTTAAGTGGTTCAACTCTGAAAAGGGTTTCGGTTTC
>JABMMN010000044.1 GCA_013205535.1 Candidatus Planktophila sp. | reverse complement strand
TATTTGCCGGAGGCGACGGCGGCTTCAACCAGGAGTTCCCAAAGCTTGCTGGTGCATCAGCTGAGGGCTCACGCATTACTGGTGTTGGTGGCCTTGCTGGCATCAGTCCAAAGCTTGAGATCGATTTCAAGAAGCAGATGGGTGTCTCATCAGGTGTGTACTCAGTTGAGTCATACGATGCTGCAAACATTCTCCTTGAGGGAATCAAAGCTGGAAATACAACTCGCGCAAAGATGCTCAAGTGGGTCAAGGCCTACAAGGGTAAGAGCGTGAGCGGAAATACCATCAAGTTCGATGCCAACGGAGATATCTCATACGGACTCTTCGCAGGTTTCACGACAAAGAGCGGTGTTCTCGTTAATACAGGAATCATCAAATAACTAACGACTAGTTGTTTGGCAACACGCTTGCTAGTGGGTGGGTGTTCTGAAGGGTCTTTAAAAAGATCTCAAAGACACCCACCTCTTGCATGGTATTGCAGTAGATTACGCCCACGGTCTGGCATCCAAGGAGAGCAATGTTTGCAGTATTAATTGACCAGTTCTGGTCGCTCACTATCGCCGGAATCGCCCTTGGATTTATCTATGTATTGATTTCACTTGGCTACACCATGGTTTATGGCGTTCTGCGCATGATCAACTTTGCAAACTCTGAGATATTCATGTGGGGGACTTTTGGTACGGTAATAACTAACCGAGATATCTTTCACTACACGCAGACATCTGAACCTGCAAGAGGATGGAAGCTAGCTCTCGTTCTCGTTTGCGCCCTACTGATGTCAATGCTGGTGGCCGCCCTGACCGCAGTCTTCGTCGAATTTGTTGCATATCGTCGTTTGCGCATGAAGGGAACGAACCGATTAGCCACTTTGATCTCTGCGATTGGCATCTCTATCGCATTGGCAGAGGTCATGCGCCTTCTCACCGACTCACGCCCTGTCGGCTCGCCTCGCGTTCTCGAGAAGATGATTCTTACCGAGGTATGGGGTGCCAATGTTCGTCTCGATACGGTTGTCACGATTATCGCAGCGGCGATTATTTACATCCTGCTGGAGCGCTTTATCCAGCTCTCCCGTATGGGCAAGGCCATTCGCGCCGTCTCCCAAAATGAAGACTCCGCGAAGTTGATGGGTGTCAACCTCAACCGTGTGATCACCGTAACTTTTCTCGTTGGAGGATTAGCAACTGGAGCGGCAGGGTTTTTTTACATCACAGTCTTTGAGTACACCAAGTTCAATATCGGATTTACTATGGGGCTGGCAGCTTTTACCGCCGCCGTTCTTGGTGGTATCGGAAATATTCGCGGCGCATTTTTGGGTGGACTCTCTCTTGGCCTGCTTGAAGTTTATGCATCTGCAGTCCTTGGAACACAGTGGAAGGCGGTCACCGTCTTCATCGTGCTCGTTTTAGTGCTTCTCTTCAAGCCAAATGGTCTGTTCGGTGAGGCCGTTCAGCAGACGAGGGCGTGAGGATATGAAGATTCGAAACTATTGGAACTTACGAGATGCCGGCGCCCAACTCTGGGAGCGTTCAAATCGTCAAGGCAGAGTTGCGATAGCACTCACCGCAATTGCACTTGTAGCTCTCTTGCCATTTGCGGGGGCGAGTTTCTTAGCGACTCCGATCGCCGCATATGACGCCGTGTTGGTCTATCCGGTGGGGGTTTTCGTATTGATGGCCCTAGGTTTGAATATCGTCGTAGGAAAATCAGGAATGCTCGATCTTGGTTATGTTGCCTTCTTTGCAATCGGTGCCTACACCATGGCGCTCATGGGGACTCTGACTGGGCTCAACACCTGGCAGATTATGCCCTTTGGTATCGCCTTTGCGATGATCGCAGGAGTATTACTGGGTCTTCCAACTTTGCGACTGCGCGGTGATTATCTGGCGATTGTCACATTAGGTTTTGGTGAGATCGTTCGTTTGATCGCGCTGAACTCTTCTTGGACTAAGGGCCCTAATGGCATCGCAAATATTCCGATGCCACCAAATATTGGGCCACTTGAGTTCAAATTAGATGATCAGAAGGTTTTCTTCTGGGTAGTTGTGATCATGATTCTGCTCACGATATGGATGATTCGCCGATTGAGTATCCGTCGTCCCGGACGGGCGTGGGAGGCTATCCGTCAAGATGAGGATGTCGCAGAGCTTTTAGGAGTACACACCCTCAAATTCAAGATCTGGTCTTTCTCTCTGGGAGCAGCGGTAGGAGGTGCAGCAGGTGTTCTCTATGCATCAAAGAATCTCTTTATCGCTCCAGAGATGTTTACACTCAATGTCTCGATTTTGATCCTCGCCTGTGTTGTATTCGGTGGTATCGGAAATATTTGGGGAGTAGTTGTCGGTGCCACAATTCTTGGCTATCTGCCAGATCGAATCCGATTCATCTCTGATGCTCGGTTGTTGGTCTTTGGCACAGTTCTTGTGGTCGTCATGAACTTTAGACCAGATGGTCTGCTGCCCCGAAAGAAGCGTGAAAAGGTGGGGGAGAAGCTCTAACTCGGCTAGAGGCTCATTGCGATGGGTAAGGCGGCCCTGTTACGCAAACGTTATCAATTCCTCTCCCTTTTGTTTGCCTAAGCTTTCCCTGACCTTTACGCTTACATCTTCCCCATCCCGGGATGGAAATGAACACCTATAGGAAGGCTTTACATGAATAAAAAGGTACAACGCTCCCTCGCCGTTGCCTCTGCCGCTACGCTCGTTTTTTGTGTGTCGGTAGTTTCATCAGCCAGCGCAGCACCAAAGAGTGTCTCTCTTGCTTTTCAGGCACCCTTAACAGGATCTAACGCTCTTACAGGTCAAGATGAATTAACGGCAGCTAGATTTGCCCTCTCTGAGTACAACGCAACAAATCCAGCGATCAAGGTAGAGCTCGTCATCGCAGATGACCAGGGTTTAGCTGAGGTTGCTGCAGTTCTTGCACCTGGTATCGCATCAAACAAGAAGATCATCGGCCTCATTGGTCCAGCCTTCTCTGGTGCAACTCAGGCCTCACTTCCAGCTTACAAAGCGGGAAGACTCCCTCTTATCTCTATGTCTGCTACACGAGTATCACTTACAGATAGAAGGGCGCCAGTAAATGGTTTCCCAATCTTCAAGCGTGTGGTGGCAAATGATAAGTTCCAAGGTCCAGCACTTGCTCGCTATGCAACAAAGGGAATTGCCTCACCAAGTGTTTATTTGGTAGATGATAAGACCGCATACGGTAAGGGTCTTGCCGATTATACAAAGCCAAATATTACCAAGATCGCTGGAACCGATAGCGTCCCAGAGAACACAAGTGATTACACATCCGTGGTTGCAAAGGTAAAGGCATCTGGAGCCAACGTAGTTATCTACTGCGGATATGCACCTGATGCTGCAAAGTTTGTCAAGGCACTTCGCGATGGTGGATACACAGGTCTCTTCGCTGCCGGTGACGGAGTTCTCAAGGCAACATTCCCAAATAACGCTGGTAACAC
>JABMMN010000007.1 GCA_013205535.1 Candidatus Planktophila sp. | reverse complement strand
CATCTTCAGGTCCAGCGATATCAAAGCCCACAACTCCTAAATGGCGATACTTAACTACAAGCTCGGCAACCTCTTGTGAACGCTTGTTCTGTCGCATTCCACAGAGCAGTGAGTACACCGCTATTTCGTGGCCTTCAGCCTTTGCCTCGGCCATACCCTGCTTATAGCCTTCAAGAGTTGCCTCAACTACATCAGAGATTGTCAGGCCTTTTTCAGTAAATAACTCTGGTGCCCCACGCACTTCGGCGTAGACAACACCATCTCGTGCTAAGTCAATGGCGCACTCTCGCGCAACACGGATAATATCTTCACGGCGCTGCATCACAGCGATTGTGTGTGAAAAAGTCTCTAAGTATCTAACGAGTGAACCAGAGTCACACGATTCTCTAAACCATGTGGCAAGTTCGGCTGCATCCTGGGTTGGCAAAGCTGTGTAACCGATCTGCGCAGCGATATCAATAATAGTTTGTGGTCGCAGACCACCATCTAAGTGATCATGCAAGAGAACCTTAGGGATGCGCTTGATTTGATCGGCAGTTGGAGAGCTATTCATCGCCATTTTTTACTAGCCCCTTAATCAGTTATTCGCTCAATTATAAGCGGCAATCTATCTATCTTTTCACCAGCGGCTAAATCGCCAATTCTCACGCTATCAACTAGAGATTCTTGCGCGCGCGCAAAGGCTGCAGGTGTATCGGTATGTAAAGTAAATAGAGGTGCACCGTTTGTGATGGTATCTCCAGGTTTGGCGTGAATTTCAATGCCGGCAGCTGCCTGTACCACTTCACCTTGTCGAGATCGCCCAGCGCCTAAACGCCATGCGCCAAGGCCTACCTTCTTGGCATCCATAGATAAAACAGTTCCAGTGGAGTGTGCAGTAATGGTTAGGTTCTCTTTTGAAACAGGGAGTTTTGCATCGGGATCTCCGCCTTGAGCACTAATCATCTGGCGCCAGACATCCATCGCTTTGCCATTTTTAAGAGCGGCGGCAGGATCGGCGCCTTTAATTCCTGCAAGCTCTAACATCTCTTGGGCAAGTAAAACTGTGAGCTCGATGACATCTGATGGCCCACCACCGGCAAGAACTTCAATGGCCTCACGCACTTCAAGTGCGTTACCTGCAGTTAAACCCAGTGGGATATCCATTGCTGTAACAAGTGCAACGGTATTGACACCTGCACGCTTTCCAAGACCGACCATTACATGAGATAGCTCTGCAGCTTTTTTAGGATCGCTCATAAATGCACCAGCGCCAGCTTTTACATCTAAAACTAAGGCGTTTGTTCCTTCGGCAATCTTCTTACTCATAATCGATGAGGCAATAAGTGGAATCGACTCAACCGTTGCAGTGACATCACGCAGTGCATATAACTTCTTATCTGCCGGTGCTAAATCAGCACTAGCGGCACAAATGACAGCGCCACAATCCTGCAAAACTTTCAACATCTGTGCATTTGTTAACGATGCACGCCAACCAGGGATTGACTCCAACTTATCTAGCGTGCCACCTGTATGTCCAAGACCGCGTCCCGATAACTGGGGTACGGCCGCGCCACATGCTGCAACTAGCGGTGCTAATGGCAGAGTAATTTTGTCCCCGACTCCCCCAGTAGAGTGCTTATCAACTGTTGGACGAGACAGGGCCGACCAGTTGATACGCTCGCCGCTATTAATCATCGCATCGGTCCACCGAGAAATCTCACGCAGATCCATTCCATTTAAAAATATAGCCATTAATAGCGACGACATTTGTTCATCGGCCACAGCGCCCCGCGTGTATGCATCGATCACCCAATCAATTTGAGGATCAGTGAGCGCGCGGTGATCTCGCTTTGCCGCAATCACTTCAGCGGCTGAAAATGCCTCTACCTGCGACATTTACCGCTCGTTACGGTTTAAATCATCTGGACCAAAGGCCCACGGCAACATGGCGGCCATTGTCTGTGGTCCATCATCGGTCATTAAAAGTGCGCTAGATCCGCCGTGCTCAAAGAGTAATTGGCGACAGCGTCCACATGGTGCCAGGTGATTTCCCTGCCCATCAACACATGAGATTGCAATTAAGCGTCCACCACCAGTTGCAATCAGATTTGATACCAAGCCACACTCTGCACATAGCCCTAAACCGTAACTTGCATTTTCAACGTTACAACCCGAGACGATACGACCATCACTAACAAGGGCTGCAACACCTACTGGAAACTTTGAATACGGTGCATAGGCGGTTTTCATCGCCGCTACTGCAGCAGTGTGTAGCTGCTCCCAATTAATCTCGCTCATTGCATACCACCGCGGCGATATGGAATCCCATCGGCGGCAGGCATTCGAAGCCTCTGGGAGGCAACTGCCAAAACAAGTAGCGTTGTGATGTAAGGCGTCATTGTCACTAACTGACCTGGAAGCTCATCGACTGCTAAGAAGTACCACAACGATAAGGCAGCAAAAGTTAACGTGAGAACAGCCTTAAGCACTCTACCTTTTCGTATATCTCGAATAACTAGAAAGAGAAGAATTAGGACGATCAATAAAATTAGCGCGTGAATCGATGCTGAGTCTCGCAGTTGTAGGGCATCGGCAAAACCAAATAAACCTGCGCCCATTAAGATTCCACCTGGGCGATAGTTTCCAAAGAGCAGTGCAGCTAGTCCGATATATCCACGTCCTGCTACTTGATTTTCTTGGTAGTGATTTGCAGCAACGATGGCTAAGAAGCCACCGCCAAGACCTGCAAGACCACCAGAGATTAATACTCCGGCGTACTTCATGGCATAGACATTTACGCCTAGTGACTCTGCCGCAATTGGCGCCTCACCAGCACTGCGAAGGCGCAGCCCAAAGGAGGTTTTCCAGAGAATAAATACTGAGAGCGGAACTAGTGCGACTGCGATCATGGTTACGTAAGAGAGGTCGCCTGTTAAACCGCGAAGTACTGCAGCGAGATCAGAGATGAAAAACCAGCGTTTTTCAGCTAAAACAGTGAGTAGATCTGGGCTCTTCCACCCGAAGTAGGTTCCGCCAGAAAGGACTGGAATACCGTTTGTGCCGATTGAGGCAACATCGGGAGATTGTGATGGTCCAAGCCATGCGCCACTCTTATATAAAATAGTTGAGATATAGCGCACTAGGCCAGCGGCAATAATATTGATTGCGACCCCAGATACGACGTGATCTACACCAAATGTAATGGTTGCGATGGCATGGATAAGTGCGCCAACTGCGCCAAAGATAATTGCAGCCATTAAGCCAATCCAAGCTCCGTGCTGTGAACCAATCATGCCGCCAGCCCAAGCACCCATAATCATCATGCCTTCAAGACCGATATTGACAACACCGGAGCGTTCAGAGAATAAGCCGCCAAGGCCTGCAAGAGCGATGGGAACTGAGAGTAATAGCGCCGCCGAAGCCGTACCGATGCTTGTTAAATCTGAGGCACCAGTAAGTATGCGAATAATTGAGAGTACAAAAATCAATAGCGCTGCATAGCGAAGTGATTTCAAGGCCTTAATTTTCATTCTTCAACCGCCTTTGCAAGCTCTTTACTCTGCAAAGTAATCTTGTATCGGAGTAGAACTTCATAGGCTATAACAGATGAGAGAAGAATTGAGCCCTGCATAATCACATACGTCTCAGGTGCGATGTCAATGAGCTCAAGTGATCTGGAGCTAACCTCAAGGAAGCCAAAGAGTAGAGCGCTAATAGCCATCCCAACTGCGCTATTTCTGCCCAATAGTGCAACAGCGATGGCAGTAAAACCAATTCCAGTACGAAATCCCATATTAAAGGCGTGCGTATCGCCTAACACCGCTGGCAATCCAGCTAATCCGGCAACTGCGCCAGATAATGCAAGGGCGATAAAGGTCATTCGCTTTGAATTGACTCCGCTGACTCGTGCGGCGATTGGGTTAGCACCTGTTGCGCGAAGTTCAAAACCAAAACGTGTACGGCTGACCACAAACCAGAAAGTTATTCCGAGCGCTACCGCAAAAATTAGCATTCCATAAACCCCGCCACCGGGTTGATCTTCTACGCCTAATTTATTCAATAAAGGCATGAGATCTGGAAACTGGCCTGAGGCTGGAATCTCTTTGGTCGACAAGTTGTTTGAAGCCGTGGTGCGATCGGCAAAGCGGTTTGCAAGTAAGTATGAAGACAAGCCACCTGCCAAGGCGTTCAACATAATCGTCGAGATTACTTCGCTCACACCCCGCTTAACCTTGAGATATCCAGCGATTGCTGCCCACAAGCCACCGACAGTCATCGCTATAAGCATTATGGCAAGAATATGAATGACTGGCGGCAGAACAAACATGGCACCTAAGTAGGCTCCAAACATTGCACCTAAACGTAACTGTCCCTCTACTCCGATGTTAAAAAGACCGGCGCGAAAAGTTATAGCTATCGCTATCGCTGCGATGTAATACGGCGTTGCCGTATTGAGCATCTGCATGAGCGAAGCCGACGTTGTTCCAAACTCCCACATAGTTGTGTAGGCATCCATAGGGGATTTCTTAGTAGCAAGAACGGCTAGTGAGGAGATAATAATTGAAACGACCGCGGCCGTAAGCGGCGCAGCAATTGCTAGTAAAACCGTTGAGAGTTTAAATTTCTTCATGCTGCACCGGTCATAGCTGAGCCGAGTTGTTCAGGCGTTGTCTTTGCTGGATCAAGCTCTGCGCTCACAACGCCACGCAACATAACGAGCAAGCGATCAGACATACCAATGAGCTCCTCAAGGTCGGCTGAAATCAAAACAATCGCCATCCCTTTTTCGCGGGCTCTGCGAAGCTCTTCCCAGATAGCACCTTGGGCTCCAACATCGACACCACGGGTTGGATGAGATGCAACAAGTAATGCAGGTGCTTTGCTCATTTCGCGGCCCACAATAAATTTTTGTTGGTTTCCACCAGATAATGCGGTGGCAAGAGTCTGTGGCCCAGGTGCACGAACATCGAACTCTTCCATGATTCTAGAAGTGTCAGTGATGGTAGCTTTTTTATCTACTATAAAGCCACGCATTACTGGCTTTGAGCGTTGATGGCCAAGAATTCGGTTTTCCCACAGCGGTGAATTCATCATGAGAGCTTGACGCTGGCGATCCTCAGGAATGAAACCAATTCCTAAATCATGACGATTCGCAACGCTCAATTTATCAATGGCCACCCCATTAAATGATATTGAGCCCGTGTAGTCGCGCAGACCAAGAATCGCCTCAACGAGTTCGGCCTGACCATTTCCTTCAACTCCTGCAATTCCAACAACTTCTCCGGCATGTAAGTTAAATGAAATATTCGAAATTAAATCGCGACTTCCAGTTGAAGTTGCAATTGTGACATCTTTGAGGGCGAGAGTTATTTGATCACGACGGGTAACACCTTGTGTAGATGGTTGTGGAAGTTCGCTGCCCACCATGAGCTCTGCCAACTGCCTTGCAGTTACATCCTTAGATTTTACTTGTGCAACGGTAGAGCCCTGACGAACTACGGTGACATCATCGGCTACACGCAGAACCTCATCCAACTTATGCGAGATAAAAATAATCGCCATTCCCTGTTCTCGCAGGCCCTCTAAGGCGCTAAATAGATCATCGACCTCCTGTGGAACAAGCACTGCAGTAGGTTCGTCAAAAATAAGGATTCGTGCTCCCCGATAGAGAACCTTTAAAATCTCAACACGTTGGCGCGCTCCAACACCTAACTCCTCAACTAAAACATCAGGGTCGATCTCCAAGCCATATTGCTCAGCCATGGCAACCACTTTTTCACGAGCCGTGGCAAAATCAATCATTGCACCTTTTCGGGGTTCTGAGCCTAAAATAATATTCTCTAAAACTGTGAAGTTATCGGCGAGCATGAAGTGCTGATGGACCATTCCAATACTGGCATCGATAGCATCATTAGGGTTCTTAAAGTGAACGGCTATGCCATTGACTAAAATCTCGCCGCTATCTGGGCGCTGCATGCCATACAAAATCTTCATGACGGTGGATTTACCAGCGCCATTCTCACCCACAAGGGCGTGGACTGTGCCTGTTTCTACGCTCATCGAGACGTCTTTGTTGGCGATGACACCAGGAAAGCGCTTGGAGATATGCCGAAGTTCAACTGCTACCGACAATTAATTTCTCTCCTTTAATAAAAAGCCTCTTAACAAGCATCTGGCCCAACAAGAGAGATTTAACTCCATTGTTGGGCCAAACGCCACTACTAATAGGCGATTATGGAATAGGTGATTATGGCTTTGTTGGAACCTTAATCTTGCCTGACTTAATCGCTGCCGCTGCCTTGTCAATCTGTGCCTTGTACTTGGTGATATAGCCACCAGAGTAGGAGACACCAACACCATCAAGGGCTAGGTCGTACTTACGACCATAGATACCGGCCTCATCGAGAACATCGTTGACGGATGATCCTGCAACAGCTGTTGCAATGACATCGTAGACGGCACGGTCAACGCGCTTGATCATCGATGTGAGCATGTTCTTCTTCTCAGCAGCTGAGGCCGATAGGTACTGATCAGAGTCAACTCCGATTGTCCATACCTTCTTGCCAGCCTTTGCAGCATCGGTTGCAGCTGCGAAGTTACCCGCACCTGATCCACCTGCAGCTGAGTAAATTACATCGACTCCCTTATCGATCATTCCCTTAGCGATGACCTTTGCCTTGGCTGGGTCATTGAAGCCAGAGAAATCAGGGAACTCAGTTACGTACTTAACATCTACTGATGCACTCTTCTTAGTTGCCTTAACGCCGGCAACGAAGCCTGCCTCAAACTTCTGAAGAAGTGGAATACGAACTCCGCCGATGTAACCAATCTTTCCCGACTTTGATGCAAGTGCTGCGGCTACGCCTGCTAGGTATGAGCCCTGCTCCTCAGCAAAGACAAGACCTGCGACGTTGAGGAGATCAACCGATGAGTCATCGATGATTCCGAACTGGATATTTGGATAATCTGATGCAACGGCCTTGATTGGGCCTGCATACAAGAATCCGACTGCGATAATTGGGTTGTAGCCAGCGGCTGCAAGCAAGCGGAGCTTGTCCTCACGCTCTGAATCTGAACCTGTCGTTACAGTCACCTCTTTGGCGGCAACTTTAAACTTCTTTTTGGCTGCATCGAGTCCTGCCGCCGCTGAATCGTTGAATGACTTATCTCCACGTCCACCGATGTCATATGCAAGGCCGACCTTTACTGTTGGTGCCCCCGTTGCTGGAGCAACAAAGCTCGTTGCAGCCATCAGGGTTGCAGCCACCACTGCTATAAGACGAAATATCTTCTTCAATTTTCCTCCAAGGGGTCTTCTACGCCGCCCCGATTAGGGTTTTGCAGAGAGTTGTTGTGTATCCGTGAGCCTAGTCTTGTGGGCTCGGTAATCTCAACCCTTGCTCCTTTGTTTTGGTGTCGTTGATATAACGTTTGAGAAAACCCTCAACCAAGCCTTGAGCCTATTAGGCGAGGGTACCCAGGTTCTTATAGACGCTCTCAATGGTGCCCGCCGCCACTTTTCGCGCCTTAGCCCCACCTGCATGCAGGAGTTCGATCAGGTGCGCCTCATCCTCTAGGAGCTCAAGGGCCCGCTCACGGATCGGGCGCAGATATTCGGTAACAACATCGGCAACTGCGCCTTTAAAATCACCATAGCCTTTGCCTGCAAACTCATCTTCAAGGGCGCTCAAGCTTTGACCAGAGAGGGCGCTATGAATCGTCATCAAGTTGCTGATCCCAGGCTTTTCTCGCTCATCAAAGCGCACCTCACTTCCGGCATCGGTCATCGATGATTTAATCTTCTTGGCATTTACCTCTGGCGCATCCATAATCTCAATGACTCCAGCTACCGAGCCCGATGACTTACTCATCTTGGTAGTTGGCTCTTGTAGATCGTTGATCTTGGCCGCACTCTTGACGATCAGACCATCTGGAATCTTGAAACTCTCTCCATAACGTGTGTTAAAACGGCCAGCCAAATCTCGTGTGAGTTCGATGTGTTGGCGCTGATCCTCACCCACTGGAACAAGATCGGCTTGGTAGAGCAAGATATCTGCGGCCTGCAACATGGGATATGTGAAGAGAGCGACACGAGCGCTATCTGCCCCGGTTTTGGATGACTTGTCCTTGAACTGTGTCATACGGCTAGCCTCACCAAAGCCTGCCATGCACTCCATCAACCAACCGAGTTGATTATGGGCTGGAACCTGTGACTGCACAAAGAGAGTTGACTTTTCTGGTGAGATACCAAAAGCAATCAACTGCGCCGCTGTTGTAAGTGTGCGCCTGCGTAGCAAGGAGGGCTCAGTCTCGACGGTGAGGGCATGTAGATCAACGATGCAGTAGAAGGCATCATGGCCATCTTGCAGAGCGACCCACTGTTTGACTGCGCCTAGGTAGTTTCCCAGATGAAGGGAGTCACTCGTGGGTTGGATCCCAGATAAGACTCGTTTCATACTCATAACGTAAGTCTTTCACACATCATGTGCTTCGAGAGATTAGCAACTGCCCAGCGCGTTTGCCCTCCACCGAAAGCACTGTAATGCGCAGGCCATTGAGATTGACGACATCGTGCTCGCGTGGGATGCGGCCCAAATAATGCATGACAAAGCCGCTCGCCGTCTCATAGGGGCCATCTGGAATCTCTAGCTTTGTTTGTTGCGTGAGCTCTTCGATAGAGATGAGGCCATCAACTTCAAATCCACCCGTGCCAACCTCAATCGCAGTATCACTCTCGATATCGTCGTACTCATCGTGAATATCTCCGATCAAGCACTCCACTAAATCCTCTAATGTGATGATTCCATCAGTCCCACCATATTCATCCAAGACAATTGCAAGATGTTGGCGCGCAGCCCGCATCTCAGTCAGAGCAGGTAAGACACCTTTAGTGCCAGGTAGATACATGATGCTGCGTGAGAGTTCGATGATCTTGGTCGACTTGTTAGCAAGAGATGTATCCAATAAGTCGCGCACGTGTATGAAGCCAACCACCTCATCTGATGATCCGCGCACCACTGGGTAACGCGAGTGCGCCTTATCAACTGCTAATTCGATCGCCTTTCCAACAGAGAGAGAGGCATCCATAAAATCGACCTCAGTGCGTGGAACCATGACCTCATGTATCTGTCGCTCAGATGCGTTGAAAACCTCTTCGACGATATCTCGCTCTTCAGCCGTCAGTGCGGCATGGCCGGCGACAAGATCTAAGAGCTCTTCCTCGCTCATTGCACTACGTTGCTCTTTTGGATCAATACCAAATATGCGCAAGATAAGGTCGGTTGAGAGTGAGAGCAGCCAGATGACCGGCCGAAATACCTTGGCCACGATGTCGATGACTCCGGCAGATGCTAAAGAGATCTCCTCAGAGCGAAAGATGGCAAGGCGCTTTGGCACAAGTTCACCAAAGACAAGTGAGAAGAAGGCGATGATCAGGGTCACCCCAACGATAGACAGGGTTGTGCTTGCACCATCAGAGAGTCCGAAATCTCGCAGCCATGGGATGACGTAGGCACCGAGCCTTTGTGCGCCAAGGGCGGCCGATAAGAATCCACAGAGCGTCACGCCGACCTGGACTGCAGCCAAAAAGCGGTTGGGGCTTTGGGCAAGTTGGGCGACGCGAGCGCCACGTCTTCCGCGTGTGGAGATCTGGCGGATTTGGCCATCGCGCAGGGATATCAATGCGATCTCGGCGGCGACAAAAAAGGCGGCTGTGAGAATCAAGGCCGCCACTATCGCTAGATCACCAAGGAGAGAGCCCAACGAGGGAGGTTCCATGAGGTAACTAACTATACGCCACCTCTTTGTAAGCCCACTCTTTCCATATCTGCCTCTGACCCCTACGATTTGGGCGTTGGCTCAACCGAGCCATCACCTTCATCCTCGGATCGTCGGGCACGTACCTGCCCGGAGAAGGAGAGAAATCTCATGGCATCAGTAGTTTTTGAAGCGGCATCACGTATCTATCCAGGCACCACTGCTCCTGCAGTCGATAAGTTAAATCTCACTGTCAATGACGGTGAGTTTTTAGTTTTAGTCGGCCCATCGGGATGCGGAAAGTCCACATCACTTCGTATGTTGGCAGGCTTGGAAGAGGTCGACACTGGACGCATCTTGATCGGTGATCGCGATGTAACCAACGTCGCACCAAAAGATCGTGATATCGCGATGGTCTTTCAATCATATGCGCTTTATCCACATATGACGGTCGCAGAAAATATGGGCTTTGCACTTAAAATCGCCGGCACTCCCAAGGAAGAGCGCGAACGTCGTGTCCTTGAAGCGGCAAAACTACTTGACCTTGAACCATATCTTGAGCGCAAACCAAAGGCGCTATCAGGTGGACAACGTCAACGCGTTGCAATGGGTCGCGCAATTGTTCGTGAGCCTCAGGTATTTCTTATGGATGAGCCACTATCAAACCTTGATGCGAAGTTGCGTGTTGCAACTCGTACACAGATAGCTGCTTTGCAGCGCCGACTTGGAATTACAACTGTCTATGTGACACATGATCAGGTCGAGGCTATGACCATGGGTGATCGCGTAGCAGTTCTTAAAGATGGTCTGCTTCAGCAAGTTGATACACCGCGCAACCTCTATGACAATCCATCAAATGCATTTGTAGCTGGCTTCATCGGCTCCCCTGCAATGAATCTTCTCAACGCCCCTATCGTTGGCGGCAAGGCCATGCTCGGAAGCCTTGGGATCGCAGTTCCAGCATCTGCAGGTAACGAGATCACCGTTGGAATTCGCCCAGAGGGCTTTACGCCTGCAAGTGATGGCTTCCACGTATTAGTAGAGGTCGTCGAGGAGCTTGGCTCAGATGCCTTCGTCTATGGAAAGCCGGCCGATACAAATGTGAAGTTTGCAAATGCCAATGAGGAGGGTGTTCAGATCATCGTGCGTTGGGATCCAAAAAATCCTCCGAAAGAGGGATCAACGATCGCTGTGACCGCGCAGGCATCTGCAGTGCATCTGTTCAACTCGACTACTGGAGAGCGCATTTAATCTGGCGTTAAGCCATCGCTTTCTTTAGGTTTTCATCGATCGATGCCAAGAACTCTTGGGTGCTCTGATACGGGGCATCCTTGGAGATGAGTAGTGATAGATCCTTCGTCATCTTTCCCTGCTCAACGGTTTCGATGCAGATGCGCTCAAGGGTTGCGCAGAATGTGGCCAACTCAGCGTTCTTATCTAACTTTGCGCGGTGGGCCAATCCACGGGTCCAGGCAAATATCGATGCGATGGGATTTGTAGAGGTCGCCTTTCCCTTTTGATGCTCACGATAGTGACGGGTCACGGTGCCATGAGCGGCCTCAGATTCAACGATCTTTCCATCTGGTGTCATCAATACCGATGTCATCAGACCGAGTGAGCCATAGCCCTGTGCCACCGTGTCGGATTGAACATCCCCGTCATAGTTCTTACATGCCCAAACATATCCACCCTCCATTCGAAGTGACATCGCAACCATGTCATCGATCAAACGGTGCTCATACCAGATACCTGCTGCATCGAATGCCGCCTTGAACTCGGCCTGAAAAATCTCCTCAAAGATATCTTTGAATCGGCCGTCGTATGCCTTCAGAATCGTGTTCTTAGTAGAGAGATAGACGGGGTATGAGCGGTTGAGACCATAGTTAAGTGATGCGCGAGCGAAATCGCGGATTGATTCATCCATGTTGTACATACCCATCGCCACACCTGATGATGGAAAGTCAAAGACATTGAATTCAGTGGGTGCTGAGCCATCGGCTGGGACAAAGCTCATCGTCAATTTTCCAGCAGTTGGGACTCGAAAATCCGTTGCCTTGTACTGATCGCCGAAGGCGTGACGGCCAATCACGATGGGCTTAGTCCAGTGAGGCACCAAACGTGGAACGTTACTGATGATGATCGGCTCACGAAAGATCACGCCGCCTAAGATATTTCGAACCGTGCCGTTAGGAGATTTCCACATCTTTTTTAGCCCGAACTCTTCAACGCGCGCCTCATCTGGGGTAATAGTTGCGCACTTTATTCCTACGCCATGGATTTGTATCGCCTTCGCCGAGTCGATCGTGACCTGGTCATCGGTTGCATCTCGATTTTCCATACCAAGGTCGTAATACTCAAGGTTTAAATCCAAGTAGGGAAGGATCAATGACTCTTTGATAAATTGCCAGATGATACGAGTCATCTCATCGCCATCTAACTCAACAACAGTTCCCTCTACTTTGATCTTAGACATGTGCGCTGCTTCCTAATTAGAGTGTTTGAACATCTGCCTGTTTTGCACGGACCGCTTCGGCCGCGCCCTTGAGGGCTGCGAGCTCTGATTGAGTCAGTGCGCTCTCGACGACCTTTTCAACCCCATTTCGCCCTATCTTGGCCTCCACACCGAGATAGACGCCAGAGATTCCATATTCGCCATCCACCCATGCACATACCGGCATCACCTCACCGGATCCTTCAATGACCGCCTTTGCCATACGAGCTGCCGCTGCCGATGGTGCGTAGTAGGCCGAGCCAGTCTTGAGTAGTGCAACTACTTCAGCGCCTCCATTGCGAGTGCGATCAACGAGTTCATCAATCTGTGATTGCGAGAGAAGTTCACTTAGTGCACGTCCATTGACAGTGCAACGACTTGGTACTGGCACCATGGTCTCACCATGTGAACCTAGAGTAAGTGTCTTAACCACTCCAACTTTGACCGCCAATTTCTCTGCCACAAAGTTAGTAAAGCGTGCGGTATCTAGCATTCCTGCTTGACCCATGACACGATTTTTAGGAAAGCCTGTTGCAATCTGTGCCAGGGATGTCATCTCATCGAGTGGATTTGAAACGACGATGATGACGGCATTCGGTGAATGCTTTGCAATATTCTCTGCTACCCCACGAACAATTCCAGCATTCACACCTATCAAGTCCATACGGCTCATACCGGGCTTGCGTGGAAGGCCTGCAGTGATGATCACGACATCTGAGTGTGCAGTCGCCTCATAGCCGGCGCCCTCGGGAGTCGTCGTTGCACCGATTATCTTCGTCTCAAAGCCCTCAATCGAGCGAGATTGATTCATATCAAGGGCCAGGCCCTCTGGCTTGCCCTCAAGGATGTCGGTCAAAACTACTGTGTCAAAGACATCGTACTCAGCTAATCGAAGCGCAGTAGTTGAACCGTAAAAACCTGCACCGACTACCGTGACTTTTCCGCCCATGGCGAACTCCCTTTGATGGTTTGTTCTGGCACTAACTCAACTCTACCGCCCACGGGGAAGTGCGAGCGCCAATGCAAAGAGGGTGATCGCGATAACGAGCGGAAAATAAAAGTCGAATTTACGCGAGTGGCGTGCTCTCAGCGCAATGCCTGCCGTTCCCACTGCGATAAAAAGTGAGCCACCTCGCACTATCCCGCCAATACCCAAAGCAATACCGATCAGGATTGCGCCATTGCTCAATCCGGTGAGGAAGCGATTCGTTAACTGCATGCATCCACGACGTTCTTGAGCAACATGGCTCGAGTCATCGGTCCAACCCCACCTGGCATTGGTGCCACCCAGGATGCAACGTCCATGACGCCGGGATGGACATCACCATGCAAGCCAGCCTCATTACGTGAGATTCCAACATCGATAACGACTGCGCCTGGCTTGATCATCTGCGCAGTGAGGAAATGCGCCTTGCCTATCGCTGCGACGACAATGTCGGCTCGCGCAGTGTGGGCCAATAAATCAATCGTCCCCGTATGCGTTAATGTCACGGTTGCATTTTCGCTCTTACGCGTCAGAAGAAGACCAAGAGGGCGACCAACGGTTAAGCCACGTCCAATAACAGTGACCTGCGCACCATTGATGGTGACTCCATGATGTGTAAGAAGTTCGACTATTCCAAGTGGCGTGCATGGCAGTGGCGCGTCATATCCGGCGACCAGGCGCCCTAAGTTCATAGGGTGCAGTCCATCGGCATCCTTTGATGGATCAATCGCCTCTAGGACTCGCTGAGTATTAATTGCTGTGGGCAAGGGCAGCTGCACGATGTAACCCGTGCACTCAGGTGAAGAGTTGAGATCCTTAATCGCAGCCATCACGTCGGCTTCGGTAGCATCACTTGGGAGATCAACACGAATAGATGTGATGCCCACCTCTTTACAGTCGCGATGTTTGCCACCAACGTAGAGGAGTGAACCTGGATCATCGCCAACCAAAACAGTCCCAAGTCCAGGTTTGATACCACGGGAGTTCAAGTCGTTAACTTGCAGAGCAAGCTGGGATTTAATCGAGGCTGCTAGCCCTCGCCCATCTAGTATCTGCGCACTCATATGCGCCATCCTATTGCAGCCCTATGCGTGTGAGAAATGGCGCGTGCCTGTGAAAAACATCGCAACACCAGCGGCTTGGGCCGCGGCAATAACCTCATCATCACGCACGCTTCCTCCAGGTTGAACAACTGCGCACACACCTGCATCGATGAGAATCTGCACTCCATCTGCGAATGGGAAAAATGCATCACTTGCCGCAACCGATCCCTTAACTCGCTCGCCTGCACGAGAGACGGCAAGTCGCGCAGAATCTACGCGATTGACCTGACCCATACCGATTCCAACCGATGCCGTCATCTTTGCGAGCAGAATTGCATTACTTTTGACGCAGCGAACACTGCGCCAAGCAAACTCAAGATCCAACATAGTCTCGCGATCAACAGGCTCTCCGCTGACCTGTCTCCAGTTGGCAGGTGAGTCTCCTTCGGCATCGATGATGTCCGTCTCCTGAAGTAGCACACCTCCAGAGACTGGGCGTAGTTCAATTGGATATATCGCTGTGACTGCACACTTCAAAATCCGAATAGAGGGTTTCTTCATCAAAAGCTCAAGAGCATCTGCGTCATAATCGGGAGCGATGAGAACCTCGGTAAATATCTCCGATAACGGCTGCGCCATTGCGAGGTCAACTCGTCTATTTGCCGCTACCACACCACCAAATGCCGAAACTGGATCGCACTCGTGTGCACGTTGATATGCAATCGCTACACCAAGTTCGCTGACTGCCACACCAGCGGGATTGGCATGCTTCATTATCGCAACGGCAGGGTCACGGTGATCGAGTACTGCCCTCCATGCAGCATCGGCATCCGTGTAGTTATTAAAGGACATCTCTTTGCCGTGTAACTGAACAGCATTCACAAGGCCGATCGCTCCCCCCGAATAAATAGCTGCACTCTGATGTGGATTCTCGCCATAGCGCAGTCCACTCTGGCGCTGCCAAATGCTGCCAAACCATTGGGGCAGCTCATCATTGTCCCCCAGCCAATTCGCGATCATCACGTCATACTCTGCAGTCGTTCTAAAGGCTGCCAGGGCTAATTGACGGCGCTGGGCTAAGCTAAATCCACCTTGGCCGATCGCAGCAATTAACTCGTCATACTGTGATGTATTGCTAATGACTGCGACGGAGCCATGATTCTTAGCCGCGCCGCGTAGCATCGATGGACCACCAATATCGATCTGCTCGATACATTCGGCAAACTGCGCCCCTGATGCGATTGTTTCGGCGAAGGGGTAGAGATTAATTATCACTAGATCAAATGGTGCGATATCCAGATCGGTAATGGCGCCCATATGTTGTGAGTTATTTTGATCGGCCAATATCGCTGCGTGCACCCGTGGATGCAGGGTCTTGACACGACCATCCATGATCTCAGGAAAGCCTGTGTAGGTACTGACTTGTATCACTGTGACTCCAGCACCAGCTAACTGGGCGGCCGTTGAACCTGTTGAGATAATCTCAACTCCGGCATCGCTCAGAACTCTGCCTATCTCAATCAAACGTGTCTTGTCGTAGACACTCACCAATGCACGACGCACGGATTTACGATCAGACATGAGTCTCCAAAGTTGGAAGGATAAGAGAGATGCTCGCAACGATGAGAGCGCGCTCTACTTTCTTAATCCTCTCATGGAGGATCTCTTCGGTATCACCGTTCACAATCGGGACCTGCATCGAAGTAATAATGGGCCCTGTATCAACGCCTGCATCGACCCAGTGCACCGTTGCTCCGGTGATACCAACTTGAGCGTTGAGTGCATCACGCACGGCATGTGCCCCTGGGAAATCTGGTAAGAGGGCGGGATGGCTGTTGATCGTTGGAAATCTCTGAACAAAATCTGCGGGTAGGATCTTCATAAAGCCTGCACTCACAACTAAATCTGGTTGATAGGCACCAACTCGTTCGATGATCCGTGAGTCCCACTGCGCACGTGAACCCTCGTGGGCCACAACTTCGCAGTCGATTTTCGCCTCCCGTGCGCGAACTAAGACGGCGGCATCGGAGCGATCACTGATCACAGCAACTATCTCGATATCCAACTCCTTTGCATCGATGATCGCTTGGGTGAGCGTGCCGGCTCCCGATGCCAAGATGAGGATGCGATGAGGCACTAACGACCTCTCATTCGAGGAATATAAACAGCCAGCGCTGCACCGATGATCAACTCTGCACCAAGGCTGAGTGTGAACTTCCATGGTGAGACACCCATCGCCGACATTGCATCTGTGATCAATGCCCCGCTTCCTGCATATGCAACTGCGGCAATCATCACAAGCGATGCGACAAGGGATTGAATCAGAATGCGTGAGCTCAGAGCCACTGTCCAACTCGCTAGGAGTGCTCCTGCGAGGATGATCACTGGGATACCGAAGAGTGCAAGAGATGAGCTCTCTGAGGGCAGTGCACCCAACAATGGAAATGCAGGGATTGAATCGAGGTTGTAGCTCAAGGCAGAGATGATGGAATCAGAGCCCACGGCAAAGCCTGTACCTGAGAAGTATCCCAGCGTCGCAACCACTGCATTGGGAAGATAGAGGATATTAAGAAGTAGGAGTAGAAGACCACCAAAGATTCCAGGCTCTAGAACGAGAGTCAGATTCTTGACTGTTGTCAGATTTATAAAGATTGATATCCCAAGGATCAGGGATGAGATTCCAAGAAGCAGGCTGATGATCCGTGATCCATAGAGAATCGCCTGACCAAAAATCAATCTACGACCTACAGTCGCAGCACTGATGAGAGAGATTGGTAGTAGCAAAACTGGAGTCAAGTACCAGATCGGTTTGACTGCATTAGTTGCACTCAAAAGCGCAAAGAGTGCGCCCACGATCGAATATAAAAGAGCGAATAAAAGGCGTGCTGGGGCAAAAAGTGATGAATCGCCATCGAGTCGATCGATCACACGTTTGATGCCATTGCGAATAGCAAAGATTGGAAGAACAAGGGCCCCAAGCGGGAGGTAAGTCAGGAGCCCGGGCGCATTTGCTGGCGGCAATGAGAGTGAGAATGGGATCTGATGAGCACCTAGCCAGATCCAAAGCGCGGCCCGCAATGGATCTGAAGTACTTCCCGTTGCACTTCCAGCCGTTGCCCACGCGATAAGAGCGATGAATGAGGTGGGCAGTAATAGCAGTGCAACACTGCGCAGTACTTGGGTCAGCGTGACCCCCAGTATGCGCATAAACATTGTTTCTAGCGCCCTAAAATATCGCGCAGCAGCTGCGCACTCTCACTCGGAGTTTGACCTACCTTCACACCAGCGGCCTCAAGGGCATCTTTCTTGGCTTGAGCAGTACCCGATGAGCCAGAGACGATTGCACCTGCATGGCCCATCGTCTTTCCCTCTGGCGCTGTAAAGCCTGCGACATAACCAACAACTGGCTTTGTCACATACTGCGAAATAAATGCAGCGGCGCGCTCTTCAGCATCGCCACCAATCTCACCAATCATCACGATTGCCGTTGTCTCGGGATCATCTTGGAATGCACGCAAGGCATCGATATGTGTCGTACCAATCACTGGATCCCCACCGATTCCAATTGCAGTGCTAAAACCAATATCACGAAGCTCATACATCATCTGATAGGTAAGAGTGCCAGACTTTGAAACTAAACCGATAGGACCAGCACCGGTGATATCTGCCGGGATGATTCCGACATTGGACTCTCCTGGGCTGATCAAACCTGGACAGTTAGGACCGATGATGCGTGTCGTGCCTTTGGCTACGGAGTAGGCATAAAAACTTGCGGCATCATGGACTGGAATTCCCTCTGTGATGACGACAACCAACGGCATCGCTGCATCGATCGCATCGATTACTGCAGCCTTTGCAAACTTAGGTGGGACGAAAACAACCGATGTATTGGCACCCGTTGCACTCATCGCCTGTGCAACTGTGTTGAAGACTGGGAGATGATGCCCATCTATATCAACGACCTGCCCACCCTTACCCGGTGTGACTCCCCCGACGACCTTGGTGCCCGATGCCAACATACGGCGTGTGTGTTTGGTGCCCTCAGAGCCAGTCATTCCCTGAACAATGACGACTGAAGCTTTATTCAAAAATATAGCCATCTACTTGGTCGCCAACTCTGCAGCGCGATTAGCTGCTCCATCCATTGTTTGCGCCTGTTCGATGAGCGGATGCGCAGCCTGAGCCAGGATTGCACGGCCGGCCACGACATTGTTGCCATCTAAGCGCACAACAATGGGTTTAGTGGCTTTGGGACCGAGTAGCTCTAGGGCCTGCACGATTCCAGTTGCAACAGCATCACATGAAGTGATGCCACCAAAGACATTCACAAATACGCTCTTAACATCGGCATCACCAAGAATGATCGAGAGACCATCGGCCATGACCTGAGCCGATGCACCACCACCGATATCCAGGAAATTTGCAGGTCTTATACCACCATATTTTTTTCCAGCATAGGCAACGACATCCAATGTACTCATGACCAAGCCTGCACCATTACCAATAATGCCTACTTGTCCATCTAACTTGACGTAGTTTAAATCTTTTTGCGCCGCTGCAGCCTCAAGTGCATTCGTTGCAGCGTGATCGATCAGCGATGCGTGATCTGGCTGGCGAAACTGCGCATTATCATCGAGAGTGATTTTGCCATCGAGTGCGATGATCGTGCCATCAGTCGTCTTCACAAGAGGATTGACTTCGACCAGTGTGGCATCCTCTGATTGGAAGAGCTCCCAGAGTTTCAACAGGACATCACTTACTTGATCTGCCACATCGTGTGGGAACTGTGCAGCACTCACGATCTCTTTTGCCTTTGCAACGCTGATGCCATCGACTGCAGAGACTGGGATTTTCGCGAGTTTTTCAGGGGCGGTGTGGGCAACCTCTTCGATATCCATCCCACCAGCTACCGATGCCATGACAAGGAATGTTCGATTAGAGCGATCGAGAAGAATTGCTAAGTAGTATTCAGATTCAATCGGTGCAGCTGCTGCAATCATGACGGTACGAACTTCGTGGCCCTTGATATCCATTCCTAGTATTGCACTGGCATGTTCACGGGCACTAGCTGAATCGAGCGCTAGTTTTACACCGCCAGCCTTTCCACGCCCGCCCACCTTTACTTGTGCCTTCACAACTACTTTGCCGCCTATTGCTCTGGCGGCAGCCTCGGCTTGATCAGGGGTAGTTGCAATCGCAGCGGCTAATACAGGTACGCCATGCTTTTCAAATAAATCCCGGGCTTGATACTCAAAGAGATCCACTGGTGCTCCCCATCATGATTAGAGGGTAATCCTAGAGCTTTTCAACTGGGGCATAACGCAGCAGCAAACGCTTCTCACCGTACTGGCCAAACTCAATTGTGGCCTCGGCCTTATCTGCCTCACCGCTCACTGCTAGGACTGTGCCAAGACCAAATGTGTCATGTGAAACCCGCTCACCAACATGAAGTTCAATCGCTGCGCTCTTTCGCCCCGTAGCACGAGGTGGAGGTGTAGTTGCAGTACGTGGCCGCTTAAGAAGTGATGGCGAAATGGATGCTGCACTCTCATTGCGCCACTCGATGACATCAGGTGGAATCTCATCTAAAAAACGTGAGGGAGGATTGTAATTCGGTGCACCCCATGTCGATCGATACTGCGCGCGAGAGAGATAAAGATGCTTGCGGGCACGAGTCAGACCCACGTATGCAAGTCGACGCTCCTCCTCGACCTCTTCTTTCTCACCTAGTGTTCGCGAGTGAGGAAAGATCCCATCCTCCATACCAGTGAGAAAGACAGTCGGAAATTCAAGACCCTTGGCCGTATGTAAGGTCATCATCGTCACGACTCCACCATGATCATCACCCTCTGGAATCTCATCGGCATCGGCGACAAGTGAGACCTTCTCTAAAAATCCAGCCAGTGAGATCTCTTCATCTTCAATGAGCTCCTCAAAGTCACGCTCTTCATACTCCATCGAAACGGCGACGAGCTCTTTTAAATTCTCTACCCGTACTTCATCTTGTGGGTCGGTACTATCCACCAACTCCTTCAACAAGCCTGACTGTTCAAGGGCCCCCTCCACTATGACCGAGGGGCGTGTCTTTGCCTCGACTAAGACGTGGAGAGCGCTCATCATCGATGTGAACTCTTGAATCGATTGTGCGGCACGGGCTGCTAGTCCAGGTACCTGTGCCGCACCAAGTAGCCCCTGCCAGAATGAGATCCCCTTTTCTTGAGCAAAGCGATCGATATTTTCTAAGGATGTATCGCCGATTCCACGTTTTGGGATGTTGATGATTCTGCGAAGGGATATCTCATCATCTGCATTAGCTAGAACACGCAGATAGGCCAGTAGATCCTTGACCTCACGCCGCTCATAAAAGCGTAGCCCGCCAACGACTTTGTAGGGCATGGCGCTGCGCATGAAGACCTCTTCAAATACACGGGATTGGGCATTTGTCCGATAAAAGATTGCAGTTTCCCCTGGTTGTGATTTCTTAGCACGTGCTAATTCGCGTATCTCATCAGCAATAAATCTAGCCTCATCATGTTCATCCTCTGCGACATATCCCGTTAGAAGTGCGCCCGAGCCAGAGTCGGTCCATAGGTTCTTCTCCTTACGACTCTCATTCTTTGTAATCACCGCATTAGCTGCACTGAGAATATTCTGAGTAGAGCGATAGTTCTGCTCAAGGAGCACAATCGTCGCATTGGGATAGTCGAGTTCGAACTGCAAGATATTACGAATCGTCGCACCTCGAAAGCCATAGATTGATTGATCGGCATCACCGACCACACAGAGTTCAGCCGGTGGCATGCCATCGCTGTCGTCTCCAACAAGCTCTCTAACAAGGATATATTGGGCGTGATTGGTATCTTGATACTCATCAACTAATACATGACGAAAGCGTGATCTAAATCGAGCTTTCGCCTCCGGAAAGCGTTGCAGAATCTCTACCGTCTTAAGGATCAGATCATCAAAGTCCATGGCATTTGCTCGCTGCAATCGCTGTTGATAGATGCTGTATACATCGCCAACTACCTGCTCAAACTGATTACTTGCAGCGTTGAGATAATCCGTCGGGCCCATGAGTTCGTTCTTTGCATTGGAGATAGCCGATGCGAAGGCACGGGCTGGATATCTCTTGGGATCTAAGTTGAGCTCCTTGGCTACAATCGTCACCAAACGCAGTGAATCAGCTGAGTCATAGATAGAAAATGAGTTGCCATATCCCAATCGCACCGCCTCTTGACGCAAAATACGTACGCAGGCCGAGTGAAAGGTCGATACCCACATGGATTGTGCGACCGGTCCCACTAATTCTGCGACTCGAGCCTTCATCTCCCCAGCGGCCTTATTTGTGAATGTGATCGCCAGAATTTGATACGGGGGTACCGAGCGAGCAGACATGAGATGAGCGATTCGACGGGTAAGCACTCGAGTTTTACCTGAGCCTGCACCGGCCACAATCAAAAGCGGGCCACCTGCATGTGTGACCGCTGCGTTTTGTGCTGGGTTGAGCTCTGATAGAACTCCATCAGTGCTCCTCATGTATGCAAGTCTATTAGGCTAGAACGATGGAGCCGATCCCCGATAGTGAGATTGCACGGGTATTGGTCGTAAGCGCCCACCCCGATGATTCAGATTTTGGCGCATCGGGAACGATCGCCCAGTGGGTGAGAGCGGGAATTAAAGTCGCCTATGTTTTCTGCACCAATGGAGATCAAGGTGGCGAAGAGTCGGGCTTTACCAAAGAGCAGATGCCAGCGATTCGACAACGCGAACAGCGTGCAGCGGGTGCAGTAATCGGTGTCACCGATATAACATTTCTAGATTATATAGATGGGAACTTAGAGGCGACTATCGGATTACGAAAGGATTTAGTTCGCCAGATTCGTATCTGGCAACCTGATCGCATGGTCTGTCAAAGTCCTGATCGCAACTGGGATCGCATCGGCGCTAGTCATCCAGATCACTTAGCAGCTGGTGAGGCTGCAATCCAAGCCGTCTACCCCGATGCACGAAATCCATTTGCATTCACAGATCTGCTCGAAAATGAGGGTCTTGAACCCTGGCGAGTGAAAGAGGTATGGGTCAGCGCATACTCTCATCCCGATCACTTTGTTGATATCACCGATACTTTTGATCTGAAGATAAAAGCATTAAAGGCACATGCATCTCAAACTGGTCACAATGAAAACTTGGAGGAGATGGTGCGCGAGTGGGGTGCGCGCAACGCCGCTACCGCAGGCTTTGCCGAGGGTCGAATCGCTGAGGCATTTAAGATTGTGAATACAAATTAACTCGTACGTACCTTTGTCAGTGCAATCGTTGTACTTGGTGTGCCATCTGCGCCGCCACCTTTGACCCCCGCTTTAGCGATCCCTTGGACAATCTCTAACCCTTTAGTTATCGTGCCCCAGATCGTGTAGTTAGGACCCAGAGTGGTGTCGGCAAAGACCAAGAAGAACTGGCTGCCATTGGTGCCAGGACCTGAGTTAGCCATAGCCACAGTGCCGGCTGGGTAGTTCTTGAGTGCATTTGCTGGCAGGTTCTCATCGGGATAAGAAAAACCAGGTCCACCCCGACCAGTTGCAGTTGGATCCCCACACTGCAGAACAAAGATACCGGCGGTAGTTAATCGGTGGCATAAAGAGTTATCGAAGTAGCCAGCCTGTGCGAGCAAAGACATCTGGGTGAGGGTCCATGGCGCCTTACTGCCTACCGTCTTGATGACGATCGTTCCGCAGTTAGTTGTCATAGTGAATGTCTTGGGTAATTTTGTGAGGGGTTTTACGGCCGGCTTGAGCTTCATCTCGGTATGGCCCACCGCCTTTGTGGCGACACACTTGAGCGCTGGTGATTTCTGGGCCGCAGTTGCAACGTTGAGCTGCAGCGATGAGATAAGAGAGATTGAAATTAGGACAGTAATAAGTTTTTTCACGGTTATTCCCATTCGATTGTTCCAGGTGGTTTACTGGTGATATCTAATACGACTCGATTGACTTGGTGCACTTCATTAGTAATGCGTGTCGAGATCTTTTCAAGAATCTCATAAGGAAGCCTTGACCAATCTGCAGTCATCGCATCCTCGCTCGATACTGGGCGCAGGACTATGGGATGACCATAGGTACGACCATCACCTTGCACACCGACACTTCGCACCTTCGCCAACAGGACTACCGGACACTGCCAAATATCACGATCAAGACCTGCCGCCTTTAACTCAAAGCGCACGATCGCATCGGCTGATCGCAGGATATCTAGACGCTCTTGGGTCACCTCACCAATAATTCGAATTCCAAGGCCCGGACCTGGAAAGGGTTGACGCCATACGATCTCCTCCGGCAGCCCAAGTTCGATTCCAACCTGGCGCACCTCATCTTTAAAGAGCGTTCGCAACGGCTCAATTAAAGTAAATTTGAGATCATCGGGCAGACCACCAACGTTGTGATGGGATTTGATACTTGCAGCGCCTGTACCACCACCTGATTCAACGACATCTGGATAAAGAGTGCCCTGCACTAAGAACTCCACCTCGCCACCAGCTGCAATCTCGCGCGCAGCCTTTTCAAAGGAGCGAATGAACTCTCGCCCGATGATCTTGCGCTTTTCCTCTGGGTCAGTGACACCTTTGAGCGCCGATAAGAAGATCTGTTGTGCATCAACGACAACGAGATTCACCCCAGTACTAGCGACAAAGTCGCGCTCTACCTGCTCGGCCTCACCTGTGCGGAGCAGGCCATGATCGAGAAAGACACAGGTCAATTGATCACCGACCGCCTTTTGAATAATCGCTGCGGCAACGGCTGAATCCACCCCACCTGATAAGCCACAGATGACACGCTTGTCACCGATCAGCGCTCTTGCTTTGGCTACTTCAGTGTGTACGATATTTGTCGCTGTCCACGTTGCATCACATTTGGCGATATTTACCAGCCAATTCTGCAGAATCTCTTGGCCATGCTCTGAGTGTAAAACCTCCGGATGAAACTGCACACCAGCTAGTAGACCCGTTTCATTCTCAAAGGCTGCAATCGCCGTATCCGATGTGCTTGCGCAGACAGTAAAACCAATAGGGGCAATTGTGACCGCATCACCATGTGACATCCATACTTTTTGTTGCACGGGTAATGCAGCAAAGATTTTTGTACTGGCAACAACTCTCGACTCTGTTCGACCAAATTCTGATTTTCCTGTCTGACTGACTACTCCACCCAGGGCTGCGGCCATGAGCTGAAATCCATAACAGATCCCAAATATTGGAATGCCTGAAGTAAAAATCTCAGCATCGAATTTTGGCGCATTATCTGCGTAAACACTCGATGGCCCACCCGATAAAATGATTGCCGATGGGTTCTTTGCTTTAATTTCGGCGGCAGTGATCGAAGATGGAACAATCTCTGAGAAGACATGGGCTTCACGGACACGCCGTGCGATCAACTGGGCATATTGGGCCCCGAAATCAACTACAAGAACGCCGCGATCATTAGGCACGGTGAATAAGTACCTCTACACGCTGAAACTCTTTGACATCGGAGTAGCCACACGTGGCCATTGCCCGGCGCAAAGCACCAAAGAGATTCATGGATCCATCTGATGTACGTGATGGCCCGATCAATATCTCCTCCAACGTACCAACGGTGTTCACTGCAACGCGCTCTCCACGAGGTAGGACAGGGTGGTGTGCCTCTGAGCCCCAGTGCCAACCAAGTCCTGGTGCCTGTGTGGCTTTAGCAAGTGGCGATCCCATCATGACCGCATCGGCCCCACATGCGATCGCCTTTGCAATATCGCCACTGCGACCAACAGCGCCATCGGCGATGACATGGACATAGCGTCCGCCAGACTCATCTAAATATTCACGTCGTGCCGATGCCACCTCGGCAACTGCCGATGCCATGGGAACTTCGATTCCTAAAACCTTACGGGTTGTATGAGCTGCCCCACCACCAAAGCCAACTAAGACACCTGCCGCCCCTGCACGCATCAAATGTAGTGCAGCCGTTGCAGTAGCAACGCCTCCAACAATAACTGGCACATCGAGCTCATAGATGAACTTCTTTAAGTTCAGTGCCTCACTCTCTGCTGCAACATGTTCGGCACTCACAGTCGTTCCGCGGATAACAAATATATCTACGCCAGCATCTATTACTGCTTTATGAAGTTGGGCAGTGCGCGAGGGCGAGAGTGAAGCGGCCACAGTCACACCAGCTTCGCGAATCTGGGCAATACGAGTCTTAATGAGCTCTGGCTTAATTGGCTCGGCATAAATCTCCTGCATACGCGCCGTTGCATGCTTATCTGGCATCGATGCGATCTCACCTAAAGGTATACGTGGATCTTCATAGCGTGTCCACAGACCCTCAAGATTGAGAACACCAAGACCACCCAGGCGGCCGATCTCAATTGCAGTCTCAGGTGATACGACCGAGTCCATAGGTGCTGCCATCATGGGTAAATCAAATTTGTAGGCATCTATCTGCCATGCAGTAGAAACCTCTTGTGGATCACGTGTGCGCCGGCTGGGCACGATGGCGATGTCATCGAAGGAGTACGCACTCCTGGCACGCTTTCCGGGTGCTATCTCGATCTCACTCATGAGCGATTGCGTCCCTGATAGTTCGGTGCAGCGGCGATATGTGCAACATCATGTGGATGACTCTCCTGCAGACCGGCTGCAGTAATCTGTATCAAACGACCCTCACGGCGAAGTGTTTGAATATCTGGAGCGCCTGCATAACCCATTCCAGAGCGCAGGCCACCTACGAGTTGATGCACAACATCGGCGACACTTCCACGCAATGCCACCTTACCCTCAATGCCCTCGGGTACTAATTTGTCCTCAGATAGAACATCATCCTGCATGTAGCGATCCTTCGAGTATGACTTTTGCTCTCCACGAGATTGCATCGCAGCAAGTGAGCCCATACCGCGATAGGCCTTGTACGTAATGCCATCGATCTCCATGAGCTCTCCCGGTGACTCGTCACATCCTGCAAGCACCGAGCCCAACATCACCGAGTGCGCACCCGCGACTATCGCTTTGACGATGTCACCTGAATACTGCAATCCGCCATCTGCAATCAATGGGATCCCAGCTTTGTCACAGGCCTTAGCCGCCTCCATGATCGCCGTTATCTGCGGGACACCAACTCCTGCAACAACACGGGTGGTGCAGATTGATCCTGGGCCAACTCCCACCTTCACTGCATCAACACCTGCGTTGATGAGTGCCTGGGCACCTGCACGTGTTGCGACATTGCCGCCAATAACCTGTGTCGTTGGTGAGAATTTTTTTATCCGAGCGATCGAATCCAATACCGCACGGTGGTGACCATGCGCCGTGTCGACCACAACAACGTCCACGCCTGCCTCAATCAATGCCTGAGCACGGGCAAAGCCATCATCGCCAACTCCTACCGCAGCCCCTGCTAAACCAACGCTCTTGACTAGCTTCACGTGGCTCACCTGTGCATCGATGGCAAGGTTGCGGTGAATGATTCCAATTCCACCAGCCTTTGCCATGGCAATCGCCATCGCAGACTCAGTAACCGTATCCATGGCAGATGAGACCAGGGGCACTGCAATCTGGATATCTCGTGTCAGTTGGGTAACTGTGCTGACCTCAGATGGCACCACATCGGATGCATCTGGAAGCAGAAGTACATCGTCGTAAGTCAGGCCTAGCATCGCGACCTTGTCGGTATCGCTCATCTGGCCTCCTTATCAAAAGTGAAGACCTCAGTCTAACGGGGCTTTAGAAGCCGACTGCACTCTCGATCTCTGTGCAGGCCCCAGCTAAATCATGGACAAAGGTGACCCCTTGAGTGTCAACAACATCCCATCCTGGACCACCGAGAATAATCCGTGGAGCTGGTCTGATAGATGGAATCTCACGAAAAAACTTTTCGTGGCCATTTTGCTTCAACTGAGCCCATAGGAAGATCGCAGGTGGCGCAGAGCGACGCACCATTGCATCAATCGCCTCAAGAGGGGTCCTTGCACCGAGGTAAAAAATCTGGATACCTCGCTCGGCCAACGCAGCCGCAAGGGCGTTGAGGGCAAGTGAGTGCACCTCCTCACCAACTGCTGCAAGCAGTACTGGCGTAGGGTTCCTCGGATTTTCTAGCGCTCTGCTGCTATCGCGCAAAATACCTTTGAGAAGTGAGGAGAGCATGTGCTCTACCTCGATACCGACACCAGTCTTCTCCCATTCATCACCAATACGTACAAGAAGGGGAACGATCACTTCGCTCCAACTTAGGACGACACCGTTGTCGTCAATGTCTTTTCTCAAGGCGCTCTCAACGAAGGCCGTATCTAAAATATTTGCAGCTCGGTGCAGCGCGCTCACTAAATCCTCACGAAGCTCAAAGGCTCTGACTTGGGTAGAAACCGGCAGTTCGCCACGATGCATCTTGGCCTGATTGGCGGCATCGGCCGGGGCGACGCCCGTTGAGATCAGGCGGCGCATCAAGGTGAGCTTGGCCAAATCTGCCGGGCAGTACTTGCGATGCGAGCCGGCCTTGTGCAGGGATGGGCCAAGGCCATAGCGCCGGTCCCAGGTGCGAAGAGTCGCTGGAGCGACCCCTATACGCCTGGCGACCGCTGCCACGGTCAGGAGCTCCTCGTGCTTGGCCATTGCCCTATCGTTGCGCTAAGTGGCCCACATCACCACCTGAAATGCCGCTTTGAACAAGATTTGAAGCGAAGGTACTTGAACAACCTATGGCGCGGTTGTAGTATTTGGGCATGGCTGAACTATCACGCTTACCCCGCCCCGTTGCAGATGAATGGGAGTGGCAGTACGAAGGTGCATGTCGCGATCTCCCGGCCGAGATGTTTTTCCATCCAGATGGAGAGCGCGGGCCTCGCAGGCGCAATCGCGAGAACAGTGCGAAGGCGATCTGTGCCAGCTGTCCTGTAATTGCAGCATGCCGGGCGCACGCCCTCGCCGTTCAAGAGCCTTATGGAATTTGGGGCGGTCTATCAGAGGATGATCGCCTGGCCTTGATTAACAAAGATAGTGAGTCCGAAGTACACCACGCCTCATAGATTTTAACTCACCTCCTGAGTTGAAAAAAAATAAATAAGTAAAGCCCCGCAGAGAGAACTGCGGGGCTTTACTTATTCAACTCTTTAGTGTGAGTGTCCCCCGGGACCATGTGAGTGGCCAGAGCCACCAGCATCGGCGGGTGCATCTGCCGGGCGCTCATATACGACTGCCTCAGTTGTAATGAACATCGCGGCAATCGATGCAGCGTTAGCAAGTGCAGAACGGGTTACCTTCACTGGATCGATGACGCCATCTTTTGCAAGATCGCCATAGATATCAGTTGCGGCATTGAATCCCTCGTTGTGCTTCATTGCGCGGACCTTAGCGACTACGACGTAGCCCTCAAGTCCAGCGTTTTCTGCGATCCAACGAAGTGGCTCATCGCATGCTTTACGAACCAAGCGAACTCCAACGGCCTTATCGCCTGTGAATCCGAGATCGCCTTCGAGGACATCGGCTGCATGCACGAGTGCTGCGCCTCCGCCAACGACGATTCCCTCTTCAACGGCGGCGCGAGTTGCAGAGATTGCATCTTCAAGGCGGTGCTTCTTCTCATTGAGTTCGACCTCAGTGTGAGCACCTACTTTGATAACGCAGACTCCACCAGCAAGCTTTGCTACACGCTCTTGCAACTTCTCTTTATCCCATGAGGAGTCAGAGTTCTCGATCTCTTTGCGCAACTCATTGACACGGCCAGCAACTGCAGCCTTATCTCCTGCGCCTTCGATGATTGTTGTTGCATCTTTCGAGACCACGATGCGACGTGCACGGCCAAGATCCTCCAAAGTAACGGCATCAAGCTTCATGCCAACCTCTGCAGAGATAACCTGTCCGCCAGTAAGTGTTGCAATATCTTGCAACATAGCCTTGCGGCGATCGCCAAAGCCGGGTGCCTTAACGGCAACTGAGGCAAAGACACCGCGCATGCGGTTGACGACGAGTGTGGATAGCGCTTCACCCTCGATATCTTCAGCGATGATCAAAAGCGGCTTGGAAGAGGCTGAGACCTTCTCAAGGATTGGAAGAAGATCGGCGAGGGCCGAAATCTTTCCCGCTGAGATGAGAACGTATGCATCTTCAAGGATTGACTCCATGCGATCTTGATCAGTGACAAAGTATGGAGAGATATAGCCCTTATCGAACTGCATGCCCTCAGTGAACTCGAGGTCGAGTCCTGTAGTAGATGCCTCTTCAACGGTAATGACACCATCTTTACCTACCCGCTCAAAGGCCTCGGCGATTAAATCTCCGATAGCGCGATCTTGGGCTGAGATTGTTGCAACATCTGCGATCTGTGCTTTGCCATTGACGGCAGTTGCCTGCTCGCGAAGTTTTTCAGAGACTGCAGTGACTGCCGCCTCGATTCCAGCTTTGATCTCCATCGGCTGTGCACCTGCAGCTAAGTTACGAATACCCTCTTTCACCATAGCCTGAGCAAGGACTGTGGCAGTCGTTGTTCCATCACCAGCGACATCGTTGGTCTTGGTTGCAACCTCTTTGACTAACTGCGCACCCATGTTCTCAGCGGGATCTGAAAGTTCGATCTCTTTAGCAATTGTCACGCCATCATTTGTGATGATTGGGGCACCAAAGGATTTGGCGATTACGACGTTACGACCCTTAGGGCCGAGTGTTACCTTGACGGTATCTGCAAGAATATTTACGCCACGCTCCATCGCACGGCGGGCATGATCATCGAATTGAAGGGATTTTCCCATTTACTTCACGATCACAGCGAGAATGTCGCGAGCCGAGAGCACAAGCAGGTCATCTCCACCATGCTTAATCTCGGTTCCGCCGTACTTGCTGTATAGAACAACGTCGCCGACTTTGACATCCATAGGAACCCGAACACCATCATCGAAGCGGCCTGGGCCAACTGCGATAACTACGCCCTCTTGTGGCTTCTCTTTTGCTGTATCTGGGATTACTAAACCTGATGCCGTTGTTGTCTCGCCTCATTGGTCTTGATGACGATGCGATCTT
>JABMMN010000043.1 GCA_013205535.1 Candidatus Planktophila sp. | reverse complement strand
GCAAACTCTGAGTGGCCCAAATGGGAGAAGGTCATGTCTGCAGATCCCGTTGCAAGTGAGGAGATTGAGAGCTTGGCTCGCAACGCCGCACTCACCCGTCCACGACCAGGACATGCCGATTTAGTTGGAATGCAAAAATATAATTTTGACGATGCCAGGCCGATATTAGAACGTGCCAGTGCCCGAGAGACGGCCTCGCGCGTTGCCTTAGGAGCAGTTGCCCGAACTTTTCTAGAACAAAGCGTTGGAATTACCATCTTAAGTCATGTCCTATCAATCGGTGCTGTGAGAGTTCCATCAGGTACCGACCTACCCCAAGCTGGGGATATGTCGGCTATCGATGAAGATCCTGTTCGCTGCGCAGATGCATCGACAAGTGCATTAATGATTGCTGAGATTGAAAGTGCACACTCGCAGGGCGATACCTTGGGTGGGGTTGTCGAGGTGCTTGCATTCAACATGCCACCTGGTCTTGGCTCCCATGCACATTGGGATAGACGTTTAGATTCAAAGTTAGCCGCAGCTGTAATGGGCATTCAAGCGATCAAGGGTGTGGAGTTAGGTGATGGTTTCGAAACGGCCACTCGCCGTGGCTCCATTGCTCATGATGAGATTGAAAAATCAAGTGATGGAAGGATCGTGCGTCGCAGTGATAGGGCCGGAGGTACCGAGGGCGGTATGTCCAATGGAGAGATTCTGCGTGTACGGGCTGCGATGAAACCTATCTCTACAGTTCCAAAGGCTTTAGATACCATCGATGTTGCTACAGGCCTTGCGGCCAAGGCAATTAACCAACGCTCCGATGTATGCGCAGTGCCTGCGGCGGGGGTAGTAGCAGAGGCTATGGTCGCGCTAGTGCTGGCAGAGGCAGTTCTTGAGAAATTTGGTGGCGATAGCGTGACTGAGACGCGAAGAAATTTTCAAAGTTATATGCAGAATCTCAACTTCAAGTAGAGGATTGATATGCCACAGGCGGTCATCATTGGTCCTCCCGGTAGCGGTAAGTCAACTATCGGTAAGGCACTTGCAAAATCACTGGGTGTCGGGTTCTTGGATTCAGATAATCTGGTAGAGAAGAAGCGTGGAAAGAAAATATCTGAGATCTTCATCGATGAGGGTGAAGAAAACTTTCGAGAGCTAGAGTTCGTGGTCCTGCAATCAGCTCTTCTCGATCCGGTAGCGATTCTCTCCCTTGGCGGTGGTGCACCGATAGCAACGAGGGCACAGGATCTTCTTAAAAGTTCGGGTTCGGCAATAGTCTTCCTGGACGTATCACTTGCCACAGCGGCTCCACGGGTAGGTTTCAATCGTGATAGACCACTTCTGTTAGGTAATCCACGGGCGCAGTGGCAAGCTCTCTATGACGTGCGTCGTCCGATTTACGAAGAGCTAGCGACTATGACGATTAAAGTTGATGGTATGAAAGTTGATGAGGTTGTCACAGTGATTCGAAAGAGTGTGATTCATGAGAAGCATTAGCGTGCGGGCTGAGCGCGCATATGACGTGCTCATAGATTGTGATTGGCGAACTCAGCTAATTAATCTAGCAGTTGGCCGAACACGAATTGCTGTGATTCACAACGAGAGCATGTCGGATGTAGTCCGCATTGAGAGCGCGATTGATGCGCAAATCTTCTATTTCAAACTGCCAGATGGCGAAGCGGCGAAGAGCCTTGAATCGATCTCAAAGTTGTGGAACTGGTTAGGGGCAGCTGGTTTCACCCGCTCAGATCTCATAGTGGGAGTTGGGGGAGGCGCAATAACCGATGTTTCGGGCTTTGCCGCCGCATCATGGCTTAGAGGAATCGATTGGATTGCCGTGCCAACAACGCTTGCGGGAATGGTAGATGCATCCATCGGGGGCAAAACTGGGATAAATAGTGAGTATGGAAAGAATCTCATCGGCGCATTTTACTCTCCGAGCGCAGTTTTGATCGACTTTGGCTGGCTTTCAACACTTTCTGATCGAGATTTTTCTGCGGGAATGGCCGAAGTTATCAAATGTGGATTTATTGTGCACGGTCCAATCATCACGTTATTAGATGGCAAGTCACTAGTTCAACTACGCGAAGATCGCGCGACAACGGCTGCACTAATAGATGCCGCTGTTGCAATAAAAGCAGATGTTGTGAGTGAGGATTTCAAAGAGAGTTTTGCGCGTGAGGTTTTGAATTACGGACATACTTTGGGCCATGCAATAGAGATTCATAGTCGATACTCCCTTCGCCATGGAGAAGCGATCTCAATCGGTTTAGTCTTTGCAGCTGAGTTAGCCCAAATAAAGGGCCATTTGTCGGCGCAGATCGTGGAGCTGCATCGAAAACTACTTTTATCACTGCAACTACCGATCACATACCCGCGTACAGCTTGGTCTGAGTTATTGCCTTTGCTCTACCTCGACAAAAAATCCCGGGGAAGATCCTTACGCTTCGTTGCTCTCTCGCAAATTGGCGTAACATTGCGGATAGAGGATGCAATGGAGAGTGAGCTCATGGCGGCTTATGAGAGAATATGCTCATGAAGATTTTAGTTCTCAATGGACCAAACTTAGCTCGATTGGATCTGCGCGACTCCTCTATCTATGGAGATCTCAACTACAGCGAATTAAGTGAGCTCATCGAGACCACCTCTAAAAACCATGGCTTTGATGCCGATATTCGTCAAAGTGACGATGAGGCGACCATAATCGCCTGGCTCCATGAAGCGGCCGATAAGAAACTTGCAGTTATTTTCAATCCAGCGGCCTTTACGCATTACTCCTATGCGATCAGGGATGCTGCCGCGCTTCTGAGCACACCATTGATCGAAGTTCATCTTTCAAATCCGATGTCACGCGAAGAGTTTCGCCATACATCGGTCATCTCCGGAGTTGCAAAGGGCACGATCGCAGGCTTTGGTCCACAATCATATGTGTTGGCGATAATCGCGCTGAAAAGCCTCATCGCTTAGGTGAACTGTGCACCCGAGATAAGCGGGTATCCTTACGACCTTGCTATCACGACCGATGGCCGATTTTCCTTTATTGAGTGGAGTGCGACTGTGGCAACAACAGCGGATCTAAAAAATGGAATCACCCTAGATATCGAGGGTCAACTATGGAACGTAGTCGAGTTTCAGCACGTCAAGCCGGGCAAGGGTCCAGCCTTTGTGCGCACAAAATTGAAGTCGGTGCTTACAGGAAAGGTAATCGATCGAACCTTCAATTCTGGTGTGAAGATTGATATCGAGATATTAGAGAAAAGAGATATGCAATTTCTCTACAAAGAAGGTGAAGATTTCGTCTTCATGGATTCAAAGACTTTTGACCAGATGACTATCTCTATGGCAACTGTGGGTGAGATGGCCAACTACATGTTAGAAAATACCGATGCAGTAGTGGCTGTTCATGAGGGCAATCCGCTCTATATAGAGCTAGCGGCCTCGGTACCTTTGAGGATTACCTATACAGAGCCTGGCATCCAAGGTGATCGCTCATCCGGTGGAACCAAACCTGCAACCGTTGAGACTGGAATCGAGATTCAGGTTCCCTTATTCATCAAAGCCGATGAGATAGTCATGGTTGATACTCGTGATGGGTCATATCAAGGCCGCGCTAACTAGTGTCGGCTCGCAGTAAGGCGCGAAAAGCCGCCCTGGATCTCTTGTATGAGGCCGATATCCGCTCAAAGAACGCCTTAGAAACTCTTACTCTTCGTGAAGTAGCCGTTGATGAGCTGCGTCCCATCCGTGAGTACACACGCGAGCTCATTATTGGTATCGACACTCACTCTCGAAAAATCGATGAGCTAATTACAACGTATGCGCAGGGTTGGGATATGGATCGACTTCCCGCAGTCGATAGAAATATTCTTCGCCTCGGAATCTATGAAATCCTTTGGGTTGAATCAGTACCTGATGCAGTTGCTATCGATGAGGCTCTTCTCCTAGCCAAGGAGCTATCCTCGGATGAATCCTCTAACTTTATTCATGGAGTCTTAGGGCGCATTAGCTCGATTAAAGAGAGCCTGTCGATTTAGCCTCTACCAACAATCGATTCTCACGCAAAACCTGGGTGATCTCTTCATTGCTTCGTCCCAGAGTCATCGCCAAATGACTCAAGTCACTAGCGCGCATGGAGAGAATCTCACCATTCCAATCATTGCGAAGTGCGATGAGAGCACTGATAAATCTGATGATACTTTTTAAGGCTGGCAACCCTTGCGCGACCTGCGCATCATCGGCGATAAGGCCTTTGACTGCTCGAAGATCCATGACAAGTTGCGCAGGTGCTCCCGAGGCAGGTAGTGGCGCCTCCAATAGGTAAGAGAGTGGAACGCCGTAAAACGCGGCGATAGTGATCGCCTTTTTGACAGATAGGGCCCTATCTCCGCGCTCGTACGAGCCGAGAACGACTGCACGGATTGTGTGATTACTGGCCGATTCAACATCTGTGAGTGAGAGGCCTTGAGAGATACGGATCGAACGGATTCGTGCACAAACACCATCATGAGTTGTCATAACGGGCAGAGTATGGGCTCTCACCGACGCAGAGTGGAGGTTTTCCACAGATTCATCATGGTGGTGCTAGACTCTGGCCACATCCTTTAACGACCCATCCTGAGAGATGGGGAAGGAGATTTACATGTCTTTAGCCCTGTCCGCACCGGATATCACACGTGCTTTGACCCGCATCTCGCATGAAATTCTTGAGGCAAATACTGCTAGTGATCAGATCGTGCTTCTCGGAGTCCCTACGAGGGGGGCTCATTTAGCGGTTCGTATCGCAGCGAGTATGGCTTCAATTGCAGGTCATGCAATCCCAGTTGGAATGCTGGACATCACGATGCATCGAGATGATCTTCGGATGCGCGCACCCAGGCCGATAATGCCAACTTCAATACCCAGTTGCGGGATTGAAGGGCGTGATCTGATTTTGATCGATGATGTTCTCTTCTCCGGGCGCACCATCAGAGCCGCCCTTGATGCCCTGGGTGAAATTGGCCGGCCCCATACAGTCCAATTAGCGGTTCTGGTCGATCGAGGCCATCGAGAGCTTCCGATACGGGCGGATTTTGTTGGTAAAAACCTTCCTACATCAATTACCCAATCGGTAAAAGTTCACCTGAGCGAAGTTGATGGCATCGATGAAGTTTCGATAGAGGAGAGTTGATGCGTCATCTACTCTCGATCTCAGATCTGACAAAAGTACAGGCGATCTCAATTCTCGATACGGCTACGGAATTGGCCCGCGTGAGTGATGGAGCGGTGAAGAAACTCCCGACACTGCGAGGGCGGACAATCGTCAATCTCTTTGCCGAGGATTCCACGCGTACCCGGATCTCATTTGAGGCTGCAGCAAAACGCTTGTCTGCCGATGTCATAAATTTCTCCGCTAAAGGATCGAGTCTGAGCAAAGGCGAGTCCCTCAAAGATACTGCCCTTACTCTGCAGGCGATGGGCGCTGATGCGGTAGTAATCCGACACAGTGCATCTGGTGCGCCACAACGTTTAGCCGACTCAGATTGGATGACAGGTAGCGTCATCAATGCTGGAGATGGAACACATGAACATCCAAGTCAAGCCTTACTAGATGCATTCACAATAAGAAAACATTGTGCAAAAGGTGGAGTGGATTTAGATGGAATCCGCGTGGCAATCGTCGGTGATATTTTGCACTCCCGTGTGGCGCGCTCGAATGTTTTGCTTCTCAACCTCTTAGGAGCGCGCGTAACTTTGGTCGCACCTCCCACGCTCTTACCAGTGGGAGTAGAGAGCTGGCCGGTGAAGATTTCCTACGACTTAGATAAGGTCATTGGTAATGTAGATGTTGTCATGATGCTTCGTGTTCAACAAGAGCGAATGAATGATCTCTTTTTTCCAAATACTCGCGAGTACTCGCGCTACTTCGGGCTTAACGCCGACAGGCTTAAACTTATGTCCCATGATTCGATTGTGATGCATCCTGGACCCATGAATCGTGGTCTGGAAATTACTGCAGAGGTTGCCGACAGTGCCCGCTCAGTCATAGTCGAACAAGTCGCAAATGGTGTGAGTGTGCGAATGGCGATTCTCTACGTCCTTCTTGCAGGTGGGCCTCTAGAAAGTGGTGGTAAGTAATGTCTCTTCACCGCTACCTTATTAAAGGCGCGACAATGCCAGATGGTCGTGTCACTGACCTGCTCATTGTGCGGGGTCTGATTCACACAGTTTCGCCAAAAATCCTCGATGCCGATGCGATAGTGATTGAGGCTAAGGGATCTGTGCTCCTTCCTGGGTTAGTTGATCTCCACACACATCTACGCCAACCAGGACGCGAGGATGCAGAGACAATCCTCTCGGGTTCACAAGCAGGTGCAAAGGGTGGTTTCACCGCCCTCTCGGCTATGGCAAATACTTCTCCCGTTGCCGATAATGCTGGAGTTGTCGAACAGGTTTTTCGATTGGGCCAGCAGGCCGGTCTTGTCGATGTTTTCCCGATTGGTGCTGTCACTCAGGGCCTTGAGGGATTGGTTTTAGCTGAGATTGGTGCGATGGCCGATTCACTCGCGAGGGTGCGAGTTTTCAGTGATGATGGAAACTGTGTCTTTGATCCTTTAGTGATGAGACGTGGACTTGAATATATTAAGAAGTTTGATGGAGTGATCGCCCAACATGCACAAGAGCCTCGCTTAACAGTTGGCTCCCAGATGAATGAGGGAGAAGTCTCTGCAATTTTGGGATTAAAGGGTTGGCCAGCGATTGCAGAGGAGGCGATTATCGCCAGGGATGTCTTACTGGTGGATCACGTAAAATCTCGTCTTCATATCTGCCATGTAACAACTGCTGGGGGAGTTGAGATTATTCGATGGGCAAAGGCTCGAGGAATCAACGTAACGGCTGAAGTGACTCCACATCACTTGCTTCTCACCGACGAGTTGGCCCGTTCATATGACCCGCTCTTCAAGGTCAATCCGCCACTGCGTACCGAAAGGGATGTGATGGCACTGAGGGAGGGTCTAGCCGATGGGACGATCGATATCGTCGCAACTGATCATGCTCCTCACAGCAGCGAATCCAAAGAGTGTGAATGGCATGAGGCCTCCTTTGGAATGTTAGCGCTCGAAACTGCTCTCTCAATCGTTCAGAAGACAATGGTTGATTCTCATCTTATGAGTTGGGAACAAGTGGCCGATCGACTATCAAGCGCGCCTGCTCGTATAGCTGGATACAGCGATCACGGTCGGAATCTGGAAGTTGGTGCAATCGCCAACATCACGATCATCGATCCAAGCGCCTCGTGGATAGTCGATAGAGATTTAACTGCATCCAAAAGTCGGAATACCCCTTTTCATGGCTATGAGCTTCCAGGGATAGTGACGTATACGTTTTTTAAAGGCGTTCCCACTCTCTTTGCCGGCGCACTTGTTCAAGGCGATGAATCGTAGTGAGTGCGGCCTTCTTAGTTTTAGATGATGGTCGAATCTTCGAGGGTAGATCCTGGGGCGCGACAGGTAAGGTTTTTGGCGAAGCTGTTTTCCAAACGGGGATGACGGGTTACCAGGAGACGCTGAGCGATCCCTCGTATCACAAGCAGATAGTCATCATGACTGCGCCACACGTTGGAAATACTGGAATGAATACCGCCGATTACGAATCAAGCAAGATATGGGTGGCGGGCTTCGCCGTTCGTAATCCCTCAACCCTTTCATCTAATTGGCAATCTGAGGAGTCCTTGGAGGCCGAACTACTTGCTCAAGAAATTGTGGGGATTCAAGGCTTGGATACCCGAGCAGTAACGCGTCATCTTCGCGATCGTGGCGCGATGGGCACTGGAATTTTCTCAGGGTTAGAGCTCACACGTGAGGAAATGGTTGTGGAAGTTCGCAAAACGCAAGTGATGAGCGGTGCATTTCTAGTCAAAGATGTCTCCACCCCATTCACCTATACCGTTGATTCTGTCGGTACTGCGCGCTTTGTTGTCGCCGCACTTGATTTAGGCATTAAAGCGGCCACTCCTCGAGCGCTCTCGCAGCGCGGTGCTCAAGTTCATGTCATGCCATTTAATTCTACGATTGATCAGATATGTGAGCTTGATCCTGATGGTTTCTTCATCTCCAATGGTCCAGGTGATCCATCTACGATGTCAGAATCAGTAGAGCTAGTGCGGCAAGTTCTTGAACGCAAAATTCCTATCTTTGGCATTTGCTTTGGTCATCAAATATTAGGAAGAGCTCTAGGTTTCGAGACTTATAAACTTCCATTTGGACATCGGGGAATCAATCAACCTGTTATCGATAGAAAGAGTGGAAAAGTCGAGATAACATCTCATAACCACGGTTTCGCTGTTGCGGCCCCAACGGAGGGGCAATTTTCAACTGTGTATGGAAAAGGCGAAGTGACTCATCTCTGTTTGAATGATGGGGTAGTTGAGGGTCTACAACTTTTAGATACTCCAGCATTTTCAGTCCAGTACCATCCAGAGGCTGCAGCTGGTCCACATGATGCCGCTTACTTATTCGATCGATTCATCGATTTGATGAGCAAGAAGGCTCTGATCTGATGCCACTAGATCCAACAATCAAATCGGTTCTGGTCATTGGTAGTGGTCCAATTGTTATTGGCCAGGCCTGTGAGTTTGATTATTCGGGGACTCAGGCCTGCCGTGTATTGCGTGAAGAGGGTATTCGCGTTGTGCTGGTCAACTCTAATCCTGCAACGATTATGACCGATCCGGAGTTTGCCGATGCCACATATATTGAACCAATTACCTTAGAGGTAATTGAAAAGATTATTGAACGTGAAAAACCAGATGCAGTTTTAGCCACGCTTGGTGGTCAAACTGCTCTTAATGCGGCGATAGGGTTATTCAAAGATGGGATTCTTGCCAAATTCGGTGTTCGCCTGATTGGGGCAGATGTCGATGCAATCAATCGTGGAGAAAATCGCGAGCTCTTCCGGGAGATCGTTGCGAAGGTCGGTGGTGAGTCGGCGAAATCGGTCATCTGCCACACAATGGATGAGGTATTCGCTGGAGTTCAAACACTGGGTTATCCAGTGGTCGTGCGTCCCTCCTTCACGATGGGGGGCTTGGGTTCAGGTATCGCCTTTGATGAGTTACAACTCAATCAAATTGCAGGAGCAGGACTGCGACACAGCCCAACTTCTGAAATCCTTCTCGAGGAGTCGATAATAGGTTGGAAAGAGTATGAGCTTGAAGTGATGCGTGATTACAAGGATAACGTAGTCATCGTTTGTAGTATCGAAAATGTTGATCCTATGGGGGTTCATACAGGTGATTCGATAACAGTTGCACCTGCAATGACTTTGACTGATGTCGAATATCAGAAGCTACGTAATTTATCGATCGAGATCATTCGAGCGGTAGGCGTGGACACTGGAGGCTGTAATATCCAATTCGCAGTAAATCCTGAGAATGGTCGAATCATAGTAATCGAAATGAATCCACGTGTTTCGCGCTCGAGTGCACTTGCATCAAAAGCAACGGGTTTTCCAATAGCAAAGATCGCAACAAAGCTAGCCCTCGGATACAGTCTTGATGAGATCACAAACGATATTACAAAGGTAACTCCAGCCTCATTTGAACCCACTCTTGATTATGTCGTTGTGAAACTGCCTCGATTTGCATTTGAAAAGTTTCCTGATGCGGATCCTCGATTGACTACAACGATGAAAAGTGTGGGGGAGGCGATGGCAATTGGTCGATCCTTCCCTGAAGCCCTTATGAAAGCGCTGCGATCACTAGAGCGCAAGGAGGCGATCTTTCATTTTTCACCTGCTCGCGAAAATGAGATGAACGATGCCCTTAAATCGATCGTTACTCCCACGGAGTATCGTTTACAACAGGTGCAAAGAGCCTTATGGCTCGGAGCTAGCGTGGCGCAGGTCTTCGCGGCCTGCAAGATCGATCCCTGGTACTTACGGCAGATTGAGCTCATAAACAGGCTGGCAGAGCTTATCGCGATGCCAGGAGAGCTCACCCGTGAGCTTTTGATAGATGCAAAGTCAATGGGATTCTCCGATGCGCAGATAGGTTCTCTGCGAGGGCTTACAGAGGCCGAAATCCGCAAGATTCGTCATCATCTTTTGATTCGGCCCGTCTATAAAACTGTTGATACATGTGCAGCCGAGTTCGAAGCATTTACTCCTTATCATTATTCGAGTTATGAAGAGGAGAGTGAAGTAGCCAACCGCACAACTCCAGCGGTCATCATTCTTGGCAGCGGACCCAACCGGATTGGTCAAGGCATCGAATTTGATTACTCATGTGTTCATGCGTCCTTCGCATTACGTGAGGCGGGCTATGAGACCATCATGATTAATTGCAATCCTGAAACAGTCTCAACGGATTACGATACGAGTAATCGACTTTATTTTGAACCTCTCACACTCGAAGATGTTCTTGAAGTGATCCATGCAGAGACTCAAGCTGGACCCTTGCTAGGAGTCATTACTCAATTAGGTGGGCAAACCCCTTTAGGACTCGCGGCAGGTCTCAAAGCCAATGGAGTTAAAATCTTGGGAACCAGTCCAGAAGCGATAAATCTAGCAGAGGAGAGAGGAGCCTTTGGACAGATTTTGTTTGAGCAAAAACTCAACGCTCCAGATTTTGGAATGGCATCTACTCAGCTTGAAGCGATAACAATCGCTTCTCGTATTGGATATCCAGTTCTTGTCCGCCCATCCTTCGTACTAGGTGGCCGAGGTATGGAGATTGTCTACGATGACGCGGCCCTAGCGGGCTTTATCACCCGTGCGACTGATATTACTCCTGATCATCCAGTATTAGTTGATAGATTTTTAGATAGCGCTGTAGAAATCGATGTCGATGCGCTCTTCGATGGCGAAGAACTCTTCTTGGGCGGGGTAATGGAGCATATTGAAGAGGCTGGAATACACAGTGGTGATAGCGCGTGCGTGCTTCCATCGATGACAATTACAATCTCCCAGTTAGCAGAGATTAAAGCTGCAACAATCAAGATCGCAGCGAGCGTAGGTGTTCTCGGTCTTATCAATATTCAATTTGCGATAGCAGGGCAGACCCTTTATGTCCTTGAGGCCAATCCGCGTGCATCTCGCACGGTCCCATTTGTCAGTAAAGCCACAGGTGTCTCTTTGGCAAAGGCAGCGGCCCGCATCTCTCTAGGTGCAACTATTCCTCAGCTTCGCAAGGAAGGTATGTTGCCGATTTCTGGAGATGGAATTCCCAGGGGAATTTCGGTGAAGGAGGCGGTTCTGCCATGGAATCGTTTTCGTCGCAGCGACGGCCGAGGAGTTGATTCGATTTTGGGTCCTGAGATGCGTTCCACCGGGGAAGTAATGGGCATTTCACCATCCTTTGGCGAGAGCTATGCGAAGTCCCAGATTCAGGCGTTTGGTCCGCTGCCTAAGACTGGTTCGGTCTTCATATCCTTAGCAGATAAAGACAAGAAATTCGGTATCGAACCAGCATTGGGATTGGCCGCATTGGGCTTTCGGATATTAGCAACCGAGGGAACGGCGAGATATTTTTCGCAACATGGAGTAGTTTCCACACGGGTACGTAAGAATTCAGATGGCGTAGGACCTATGGGAGAGCTTACGATCGTAGAGATGATCAACGCGGGAGATATTGATTTAGTGATTAATACACCAGTAGGTCGGGGAACTCGAGCTGATGGCTGGCTCATTCGCACCGCCGCAGTTCAGCGCTCTATTCCGATAATCACCACGAGCGCGGGTTTTAGTGCAGCCGTTGAGGGTATTCGCTTCATCGCCTCACATGAACTCTCAATCGCACCTTTACAAGACTGGCTGTCATAAAGTGGGACAAATAAACAAGAATGCCGTGCAGATAAATGCCACCCTCATCAGTAACAAACGTATTGGTCAATATCATCAGTTAATCATCAATATTGGAGATCTTGCAATTGACTGTAAGCCAGGTAATTTTGTAGCAATCAGTGTGGGAGGTGATTCCTCACGGATGATCTTGAGGCGTGCATTTGCAATCTCTCGAACTTCGATTAGCGCAACATTTGGTGGGACTATGGAGCTTATAGTCGCTGCTCATGGTCAAGGAAGTAGATGGTTATGCGAACAAAGTGAAGGCGTTTCATTAGATGTTGTCGTGCCACTGGGCACAGCATTTGGTATTCCTACTGAATCGCTTCCAGTCCTGCTCGTAGGTGGAGGATATGGGTCTGCTCCATTATTTGGTCTGGCTGAGGTTCTCAATGCCCGTGGCTGTCGTGTAGATATGTTGCTTGGTGCAAGTACTGGTACAAAAATCTACGCCCCCATGGAGGGTAAGCGTGCAGTGAACTCACTGCGTATTTTCACCGAAGACGGTTCGATGGGACAAATGGGTCGAGTTACTGATCCGATCCCAGATCTGATTGCCGATCTCAATATTGCAGTGATCTACTCCTGTGGCCCTATGCCCATGCTTGCCGCGATAAATGCCATTACATCCAAGGTTGGTGTCGTTCATCAAGCGGCAGTGGAGGAGGCTATGGCCTGTGGGGTAGGGATCTGTATGACCTGCGTAGTTCCCGTCGCCGATTCAATTGGAGCAATCTCAATGGTGCGATCGTGCATCGATGGACCTGTCATGGATGGTGCTTTGGTTCAGTGGGACAAAGTAGGGCGTGCGCTATGACAAGCGTGGATTTTTCAACCACCTTGGGTAATAGCTGGTTTCCATCACCAATCTTTACAGCAAGTGGGTGTGCAAGCTCGGGTCGCGAGTTGGCACAGTTCTTTGCACTTCACGACATTGGTGGTGTCGTAACAAAATCGGTGATGAATAAGGCTCGAACCGGTCGTCAGACTCCCCGCATGGCTGAGACTCCTAGTGGCATGCTCAACTCGATAGGGCTGCAAGGCCCTGGAATCGATGCCTTCATCGCAAAGGATATTCCATATTTGATCGAAGAAAAAGCTCGGATCATCGTTTCAATTGCCGGTGAGACGATTGAGGAGTATTCCACGTTGGCCCGCAAACTGCGTGGAGTTGCGGGCATCAGTGCCATTGAAGTAAATATCTCCTGTCCAAACGTTGAAAATCGCGGACTGGTATTTGCTTGTGATGCCGATGCCTCAAGGCGTGTAATTGATGGTGTTCGCAGAACCATTGGAGGGGAGCTTCCGATCATTGCAAAGCTCTCTCCCGATGTGACAGATCTGGTTTCAATTGCAAAGGGTGTAGTTGATGCTGGCGCCGATGCATTGTCCTTGATCAATACAGTTTTGGGGATGGTTATTAACCTTGAAACGATGCGTCCTCACTTAGGTGGTAAGACTGGTGGACTATCTGGGCCAGCGATCAGACCAATCGCAGTGCGCGCGGTGTATCAAGTTCATGAGGCGATGCCTTCGGTTCCGATTCTCGGAATGGGAGGTATCTCATCGGGGCGAGATGCCCTTGAATTTATTGCGGCCGGGGCAAGCGCAGTTTCTGTGGGAACGGCTAGCTTTGGAAATCCCACAGCTCTCATATCTATCCAGAAAGAGCTCAAAGAGTTACTCGCAATTAAGGGATTCACTTCCTTACGGGATGCAGTTGGCTTTGCACATCGCGATCAGGCAGTGGATTGAAATGGCCTCTAAACCTCCGATTGTTCTAGCAGTTGATACATCAGATCTATCTATCGCAATCGATTGGGTAAAGGCTACGTCGGGACTGGTCAGTGTCTATAAATTGGGCCTTGAATTCTTCCTCAAATTAGGAGCTGAAGGTGTGAGTGCAGTTTCGAATGAGACCGATAGCGATATCTTTTTAGATCTCAAACTCCACGATATACCTCATACAGTCGCTGGGGCAGCACGCACGGTTTCAACCCTGCGTCCAAAGTTCTTGACGGTGCATGCATCGGGTGGAAGCGAGATGATTGGGGCAGCAGTAGAGGCCGCGCCATCAACGTTTATCACAGGGGTGACGATTTTGACTTCTCTTTCGCAAGATGATGTAACGGGAATCGGTTTCAAATCATCGGCCCTGGAGAGCGCGGTGGGTTTAGCAAGCTTGGCTGTTGCTGCAGGAGCCCGTGCAATTGTTTGCTCTCCGCTTGAGATCCTGGCTATACGCGAAAGCATTGGCAAGGACGTCATGATTATTACGCCAGGCGTACGCCCCCAAAATAGTGCTCACGATGATCAACTACGTACGATGACTCCGAGAGAGGCTATTGATCGTGGCGCAAATCTCGTCGTAATTGGTCGCCCCATCACTTCGCATTGGAGCACGGGTATCGATTCGATGCGTCGGGCCACTGAATCTATTGCTGCGCAACTTCTCTAAAGCTTCATCTGTGGACTAGATTTATTGCATGGCATTACCACCGGCTCTCTCGCCAGCCCAGCGAGCCGCAGCACTAGAAAAGGCAAGTCAGTCTCGAAAGCGCAGGGCGCAGATTAAGGCAAAGGTCAAATCTGGAAATTTCTCTATCGATCAGGTTCTTGAGCTGGCATCTAGTGATGAAGCAATTGCTAAGATGAGGGTGCATGAGTTACTTGAATCGATAAATGGCGTGGGGAAAATTCGGGCTCACGCACTCATGGAGCGATTTAAGATCTCACCTACGCGTAGAATTGCGGGGTTAGGTCGTCATCAGATTAAAGAGTTGCGAAACGAGTTCATGAAACCATCTCATGCGGTCTTACCGGGGAAGCTTTTGGTTCTCTCCGGACCTGGTGGAGTGGGTAAAAGCACTGTTGCCGCTCAACTTCGTGCATCAGGTGGTTTTTGGGTGAGTGTCTCTGCCACGACGAGATCTCCACGCTCAAATGAGCTCGATGGTGTCGATTACTTCTTTATAGATGATCAAGAGTTTTCACGTAGAGTTAAAGAGGATGAGTTCTTAGAGTGGGCGAACTTTGCTGGGAGTAGGTATGGAACTCCCAGTGCCGCAGTAGAACAAGCGCTTTTGGCCGGACGTAACGTTCTTTTGGAGATCGATATTGATGGTGCCCGCCAAGTTAAGTCACATTTACCGCAGGCGCTTCTGATCTTTTTAGAGCCACCAACATGGGAGGAGTTAGTTTCTCGCCTTGAAAGCCGTGGAACCGATGATCTGGACAGACGCGCAGAACGCTTGCAGTTGGCCCAAGAAGAGCTGGCTGCCTCCTCATTCTTTGACCTAATAATCGTCAATGACCGGGTCGAGCGGGTTGTTGAACAACTGATAGGCTTAACCTCTTAATCACATTGCTACACAATTATATGAGCGGGGTATATATATGGATGGAATCACTAATCCTCCAATCGATGAGCTATTAGATAAGTCTGGCTCGAAGTACAGTCTCGTGCTCTATGCCGCCAAGCGCGCGCGTCAGATCAACGCCTATTACTCACAGCTCGGAGAAGGCCTTCTCGAATATGTTGGACCACTCGTTGAAACACATGTGCATGAAAAGCCCCTATCTATCGCTCTGCGTGAGATTAATGAGGGTTTACTCACGATAGAAAATCTCGAACCAACGGCCTAACGAGCTCTATTGCTTATGTCCGCCATCGCTCGTGAGGTCGTACTCGGGGTCGGGGCGGGAATTGCTGCATACAAGTCCTGTGATTTGCTTCGGCGTTTGCAAGATCGTGGCTATGCAGTAACCGTTGTGCCCACTCCCTCCTCATTAAACTTCGTTGGAGCGGCCACTTGGCAGGCGCTATCAGGCCGGCCAGTTGCAACACACGTTTGGGAGAACAGTCACGAGGTTTCTCATATCTCGTTGGCGCAACGGGCTCATTTCTTTCTTATCGCTCCAGCAACCGCAGATCTCATCGCGCGCATGAGCGCAGGTCGCGCCGATGACCTTCTGACGAATCTTATTCTTGCTGCGAATGTTCCAATAATGATCGTTCCAGCGATGCATCCACAGATGTGGAATGACGCCGCGACCGTTGCGAATGTGGCAACGCTGCGTTCTAGGGGATACGTTGTTATGGAGCCCGAAATTGGTCGCCTTACTGGAAGCGACTCTGGACAAGGAAGATTCCCTCAGGTCTCCTCGATTATTGAGCGATTCGATCAATTAACTGGAAATCTTAGAGATCTGCAAGGAAAGAGGATTCTTATCTCAGGTGGTGGCACGCGCGAGTCGATTGATCCCGTTCGATTTATTGGAAATCGCTCATCGGGAAAACAGGCCACTGCACTTGCCACAGCGGCGGTTTTGCGTGGGGCAGAGGTCACACTTGTGGCAGCAAATATGGATACATCCTCTTTAGATACCTTAGCAGTGCATCACGTGGAGAGTGCAGCCCAGATGCATCTTGCTTTGGCGAAAGAGTTTGAATCATGTGATGTCCTCATAATGTGCGCCGCAGTTGCCGATGCAAAACCGTCGCAAAGCACTATCGAAAAAATAAAGAAGGCTATTTTCACCACAATAGAGCTCGAACCAAATCCAGACATTTTGGCCGAACTATCAAGGAAGAAATCGCAACAGATTATGATCGGCTTTGCCGCTGAAACCAGCAACCTCATCACATCTGCCCAGGCGAAATTGAAATCAAAAGGCCTCGATGTCATCTATGTCAACGATGTGAGTGATGGTGCAATCTTTGGAAAGGACACAACATCGGGTACAATCATCACACGCAATGGTGAGGAAATAGCGCTCAAGGAAGTCTCCAAAGACGCTCTCGCACATCTACTTCTTGATCACGCCCTTAGGCAGTTAGGTTGAAATAATGTCCAAAAGACTCTTTACCTCAGAATCCGTGACTGAAGGCCATCCAGATAAAATTGCAGATGCAATTTCCGATGCTGTTCTCGACTCTCTCTTGGCACAAGATCCGAAGAGTCGTGTAGCTGTAGAAACTTTGATAACCACTGGTCAGGTCCATGTTGCCGGAGAGGTAACCACCAATGGTTATGCCGATGTCAACACAATCGTGCGAGAGACGGTACTCAATATTGGATATGACTCATCAGACAAAGGCTTTGATGGGAACAGTTGTGGTGTCTCAATATCAATTGGTGCCCAATCTCAAGATATTGCACAGGGAGTCGATGATGCCTACGAACACCGTGTGGCATCCGGTGGCGATCCATTGGATCTACAAGGAGCTGGCGATCAAGGTTTGATGTTTGGGTATGCATGTGATGATACAAAAGAGCTCATGCCACTACCGATCTGGTTGGCTCACGCTTTAGCCCAGCAATTAGCGAAGGTGCGTAAATCCGGTCAGTTGGGCTATCTTCGGCCCGATGGCAAGACACAAGTCACAATTGAATATGATCAAGATAGGGCTATTGCACTCAATACGGTTGTAATCTCGAGTCAGCATTCAAGTGATGTTGATGTTATAGCCAAGCTCACACCAGAGATCATTGAGTTTGTCATAGATCCGATCATTTCAACGATAGATCTACCTCGAAAAGATCTTAAAACTCTTATTAATCCAACTGGCCGTTTTGTGATTGGCGGTCCCATGGGAGATGCAGGACTAACGGGGCGCAAGATCATCGTCGATACTTATGGAGGAATGGCCCGGCACGGTGGGGGAGCCTTCAGTGGGAAGGATCCGTCAAAGGTAGATAGATCAGCGGCGTATGCGATGCGTTGGGTAGCAAAGAACGTTGTTGCAGCCGGCTTAGCCCGTAGATGCGAGGTGCAGGTTGCCTATGCCATTGGTAAGGCACAACCGGTTGGGCTCTTTGTCGAAACCTTCGGCACTGAAAAGATCCCAGTTGCGAAAATTCAAGACGCAGTTCTCTCAACGTTTGATCTTCGTCCAGCGGCAATAATTCGAGATCTCAACCTTTTGCGACCAATATACAAACTCACAAGTGCGTATGGGCATTTCGGTCGTGAACTCCCAGAGTTTGCCTGGGAACGCACAGATCGGGCTGATGCCCTCGCACGCGCAATTAAGTAAGAGATGGCTACGTCCGGTCGCCTGCGCTTAAGGGCGCAAACAATCGCCCGGAGCACACAGCCAGCCCTTAATCAACCAGTAGCCCGAGTTTGGGTAGACACTGGGGTTTTTCATCTTGATCAACCTTACGACTATTACGTCCCACAAGAGCTTTCAGAGATATCTAAAGTCGGTGTCAGGGTACAGGTACCATTTAATGGTCGCGAGGTAGAGGCAATAATTCTTGAGCGGATAGAGAAATCTGCGATTAGCGGAGTAATAAAGGCAATCACTAAAGTTATTTCTGTTCATACAGTAGCAACCAGAGCCTCATTAAAACTCTTAGAACTCGTAGCGCAGCGCTGGATAGCCAATCCTTTCGATATCGCTAAGGCGGCTATCCCATCAAGGGTAGCGAGTGTTGACAAGAAGGAGTTTGATGAACTCCAGCAGGTTGAATCTGCCAGGAAAACTCGAGGAATTCACTCCTTCATCGCTTTTGACCCAGTTATCCCGGCCCCTGTCCAATTAGGAGCGCTAGCATCTCGCGCGGTTCGGAGTGGATCAGTTCTAATTATCGCCCCGGATGAGTCTGATATAGATGCTATTTGTACGGATTTAGAGGAGAGAGATCTTCCCTTTATTCGCCTGGATAGTTCACAATCGCGTGCTATTCGCTATGAAAATTACCTACGTGCCATGAGAATCAAAAAAACGATTGTGATCGGTGCGCGTGGAGCAGTTTTTACTCCAGTTCCAGATCTTTCTACGATATTGGTTTTCAAGGAGAGCTCCCATGAGCACTATGAAAAAAGAAGTCCTGGATGGAATGTACGAGATGTTGTTAGTATGCGACGCAGCTTAGAGAGTATCGATCTCATATTTACTGGTTATGTTCCCAGTCTTGAGCTTTCAGTCCTGATTGATAGCAAGCGGTTGAGCTATGTAAATCACTCGCATCGCTTAAATATTAAGTCATTTTCATCCGATGATGGAGCTTTGTTACCTGGGAAAATATTCTCAGATATACGTAAGGCACTGGTAAAAGGGCCAGTCCTATTTCTCGCACCTCGTAAGGGATATGGCAATGCACTCTTATGTGCACATTGTAGAAATCTTGCGATTTGTTCCTGTGGTGTTCCTCTGATTGTAAGTTCTAGAGGAGCTGCTCCATCCTGCATGATCTGTAATTCAAGTTATCCCGATTGGTCTTGTACATACTGCAAAAGGAGGAAGCAGTATCTTGCGGGTAGGGGTATAGAGCGCGCAGCGGAGGAGATATCGCGAGCTTTCACAGGTTATCCCCTCATTCTCTCCTTTGGTGATGTAATAAAAACTCGCATTGAGCCGACACCACCCGCTCTCGTTCTTTCAACACCCGGAGCTACTCCGCAGGTAGAGGGAGGCTATGCCGCAGTCGTTGTTCTAGAGGGTTTACGTTTTTTCTCTCATCCAGATCTTCGAGCACAAGAGCGGGCTCGGGAGTTGTTCTTTGAGACGAGTGCAAGTCTTCATCCAAAAGGGATAGCGCTTCTTTGTATCGAGCAGTCCCACCCTATTGTCTCCTCACTTATCAGATGGAATCCTGGTGCAATGATTCGAAGTGAACTAGCAGAGCGCGTAGAGATCTCTTTGCCACCGACAGTTACTAGTTTCGTTATCACCGGCCCGGTAGGTGAGTTTTCAATTTTAACTGCAGGAATTCGTAAAGCGATTAGTGATAAACGTCTTGCTGCATCTGTGAAAATATATGGCCCAATTGAGATCGCGCTTTCCCAGGCAAAACTCGTGATGTATTGCCATACTCAGGATACAAATTCTGTCACTACGTTCTTACATGAATTGGCTCGCAGGCGTAGTATTGCCAAGAAGGAGTACCTATCAATAAGAATAAATCCATATTCACTCTAAGCCTTTGATAGTATGAACCAATGAGTGTGCAAGAGATTCGTCATTTTGGTGATCCAGTTCTGATTACGCCTGCAGCACCCGTCATTAACTTCGATAAAGAGATTCGTACGTTGATCTCCGATCTGACGCAGACCATGCTGAATGCTCCAGGAGCCGGGTTAGCCGCCCCTCAAATCGGGGTTCCTCTGCGGGCATTTGTCTGGCATGTCGATGATATTTTGGGTCATCTCATCAACCCCTCTCTTGTCCTATCGGATGAGATTGAAATCGACGATGAAGGTTGTCTCTCCTTTCCCGATCTGAGTTTTCCCACACCTCGCGCATTTCGTGCACTTGCTCGTGGTTTTAATATGTTCGGTGAACCTATTGAAGTTGAAGGAACGCAATTACTTGCTCGGGCCATTCAACACGAGACAGATCATCTAGATGGTGTTCTATTCATAGAACGAATGAGCCCAGATGATCGTAAATTAGCGATGAAACAGATCAGAGAATCTGATTGGTTCAATACATCACAGAATAAGATCACCATCAAAGAATCACCGCACAGTATTTTTGGAGGGAACAGCTAGTGCGTTTGGGGGTTGCAGCCACTCCAGATGTCGCCCTACCAACGCTCAATTGGTTACTAGAATCTCGATACGAGCTCATTCGTGTATTTACTAAACCTGATCAGCTTGCAGGTCGGGGACGGGGGCTCTCATCTACTCCAGTTTCGCACTGGGCGCGAGATCAAAAGATTGAACTACTCAAACCAGTCTCCGCTAATGATTTCAGAGGCAGTGTCGAGGATTTAGATTGTGTCGTGACGATAGGTTACGGAGTTTTGTTGCCTCAGGAGATTCTAGATCTACCCCGATATGGCTTTCTCAATCTGCACTTCTCTCTGCTACCCGCCTATCGGGGGGCGGCTCCCGTTCAGCGAGCGATCGAAAATGGCGAGAAGGTAACGGGAGTGACTGTCTTTGCCTTGGACAAGGGGATGGACACGGGTCCGATCTATGCCCACTCACAGTTGATGATCGATCCACAATGGCGAAGCTCTGAGTTGATGGATGAACTAGCCAAGCTGGGTCCACAAGTAGTTGAGCAGGCCCTTGTCGCAATGGCATCTGGTCTTGCGCCAACTGCGCAAATAGGTAACTCTTCTTTAGCGCATAAGATCTCAAAAATGGAGGCCGAGATCAATTGGGATCAGGATGCACATATTGTGGCTCGAAAAATCGCTGCTTTCTATCCCTTTCCGGGAGCTTGGACAACTTGGAATAATTCAATCTTTAAGATCACTCGTGCCAAGGTTGTAATGGCGCATTTATCATCAGGAGAGTTGTCAATTATTGATGGTATCCCCGTCGTGGGTTGCCACGATCACAGTGCTATCTCACTTTTATCTGTGATATCGGCTGGTAAGAAAGAGATGGCGGGTAGTGAATGGGCTCGAGGAGCGCGTTTATCATCAGGGGCTTTTTTTGGTTAAGCCCCGAAGAGATAGTTTTAAATCTCCAAAACCAGATGCTTCTCGTTTATTGGCATTTGATGTCATCACTGAGGTTAATCGCAACAACGGCTATTCAAATCTTTTATTGCCACAGGCTTTGGCATCTGGAACATTATCCGAGCGCGATCGAAATCTAGTCACAGAATTGGTCTACGGAACTCTTCGGATGCAGGGCAAGCATGATTGGATACTGGCGCAGGTAAGTGATCGCAACTGGGGTGAGGTTGATCCGGAAATTATCGATATTGCGCGCCTGGGTGTACATCAGATTCACGAGATGCGAATCCCTGATTATGCAGCGGTCGCTGCAACGGTGGAAGTAGCCCGAAAGCGCATTGGTGAATCAAAAGCTAGCTTCGTCAATGCACTTCTTCGCAACGTTACTCGTAGATCTATAGATGATTGGTTTGCCCCTCTCATCCAAATAAAGGATCCTCTCGAGCGATTTTCAATCCAGTACTCACATCCACAATGGATAGTCTCTGCCTACTATGATTTACTCAAAGACTGGGATCAAGTTGAGGCCTCGCTGGCTATTAATAATGTTCCTGCACTGCCAACTTTGGTGTCATGGCCAGGGTATTCAACGAGAGAGGATTTGATCGCTTTAGGCGCCGAACCTACGCTTTACTCAGAGTTTGGGGCGAGATTGAAAGGCAATCCGGGCTCTCTTGATCTCATTCGCCATCGATTAGCCGGGGTTCAAGATGAGGGCTCACAACTTGTTGCAACGGTCTTTGCTTCCATGGCAAAAGGTAGCTCTTGGCTAGATCTTTGTGCCGGCCCAGGGGGAAAGGCGGCTTTGCTCTCATCAATAGCAGCACAGCGCGACATCACTTTCACCGCAAATGAACTTTCAACTCCTCGCGCAGATTTAGTCCGTCGTGTCGTGCATGGTGCCCGTGTTCTTACTGGTGATGGACGAGATATTGCCCAGCTTGGTGAGAGTTTTGATGCGATTCTCATTGATGCGCCCTGTACTGGCTTAGGGGCGCTACGACGGCGACCTGAGGTTCGTTGGCGCAGGACTCCGGCGGATCTGCGAGAACTTACCCATCTTGCACGCGAACTCATTGATGCCGCTATTAGTGCTCTTTCTATCGAGGGCATTCTAGGCTTTGCAACATGCTCACCGCATTTAGCTGAGACAACGGTACAAATGAGCGATATCGCGAAGAAGTATCCTCAGATGGAGCTCGTGGATGTCTCTCCGTATCTACCTGCGGGGTTAGCGCAGGCAACACGTAACGGAGCGATGGCACTCTGGACACACAGACATGGAACAGATGCGATGTTTTTAGCCGTCTATCGAAGAAAAAGTTAGAATCTCCTTATGGCCTCGCACATACGTATAACGCCTAGCATTCTTAATGCAGATCTAACCCAGATTAATGCAGAGATTGCACGTATCGCATCCCAATCTGATTTGATTCATTTAGATGTGATGGATAATATCTTCGTTCCAAATTTTACTTTTGATTTTCAAGCCGCATCTGCGATTATCAAAGCCTGTCCGATCGGAATCGATGCTCATCTGATGGTTGCCGATGTCGATCAAATCGCTCCTGCATATGCAGAGCTTGGTTGTGAGAGCGTAACAATCCATGCAGAGGCGACAAGGGATATTCCGGGAACTTTGCGTGCGATACGTCGTGCAGGTGCCCGAGCAGGATTAGCGCTTAAACCTGGAACCGCAATAGAGGATGCTGCAGGCTTTGTAAATGAGGTTGATATGTTTTTAATTATGACCGTTGAACCAGGCTTTGGTGGCCAAAAATTTATGCACGAAATGATGGAGAAGGTGAGAAAGACGCGAGCGATGATCGGTGAGCGAGATATCTGGCTGCAAGTCGATGGAGGAGTCTCACCAGAGACCATTTGTGAGGCGGCCGAGGCTGGCGCTGACGTCTTCGTGGCCGGTAGTGCCGTTTTTAGGGCCGAAGATCCAGCTTCAATGATCGCCTTACTTCGTAATTTGGCACATTCAGTCAGTTGAGGCTAGATATCGCTTTGGCTCTATCGCGCAGTTCATCAATTGCACACCCGATGCTTGGGCTTCGTAGTAAAATTGGCTTATGAAAAGCTTTGACACCCTTTGGAGTGAACTCTCGCAGAAGTTTTCCCAACGCGAGGAGGGCTCTGGAACAGTAGCCGCAGTAGATGCGGGTATTCATGAGATCGGTAAGAAGATCTTGGAAGAGGCCGGGGAGGTTTGGCTGGCAGGGGAGTACGAATCGGATGAAGCACTGGCCAAGGAGATTAGCCAGTTGATTTACCGAATACAGACATTGATGCTGGCACGTGGATTGAAACCAGCAGATATCTACAGATATCTTTAAGGGAGTCGAGGTTTTATGTTACGTGTAGCCGTTCCGAACAAGGGTTCATTGGCGGAGGCATCGATAGCGATACTCATCGAGGCTGGTTACAAACAGCGTAGTGATAGCCGCGATTTGGTATTGGTTGATGGTGAGAACAATGTCGAATTTTACTATCTCCGGCCGCGCGATATCGCAATTTACGTGGGTTCAGGCGAATTGGAGGCTGGCATTACCGGCCGTGACCTGCTGATTGACTCTGGTGCCAAGGCAAGTGAACTTCTCACACTTGATTTTGGAGCGTCAACATTTCGCTTTGCCGCCCCGGCGGCCCAGAAATACTCGCTCAAAGAGATTTCAGGAAAACGGGTTGCAACGGCATACCCTGGATTAGTCGCCTCCTACCTTGACTCGCATGCAATAAAGGCCGATGTAGTGAGATTAGACGGAGCGGTTGAAAGTAGCGTGCGTCTCGGAGTGGCCGATCTTATAGCCGATGTGGTGAGTACTGGAAACACGCTGCGCCAAGCTGGCCTTGAAATATTTGGCGAACCAATCTTAGTAAGTGAGGCGGTTTTGATATCGCGAATGGGTATCGAGATTCCCTCTGATACGCAGGTTTTGATTCGACGTTTACAGGGAGTTGTGACTGCGCGCAGATATGTCCTATTGGATTACGACATCGAGAAGAAAAATCTTGAAACCGCATGTGTCATTACACCCGGACTTGAATCACCAACGATTTCACCCTTACAAAAACCGGATTGGGTGGCAGTACGTGCAATGGTCTTACGTAAAGAGACTAATCGTGTGATGGATGAGTTGTGGGCAGTTGGCGCGCGTGGAATTTTGGTAACCGATATTCACGCATGTCGGTTGTAAATCTCAAAGGTTTTACTATTGCTCGGGAGTGATACCAAGTAAATATAGAACAGAGTCCAGATAAGGCGAACTAACACTGCTATCAGCGGCATTCCTTACGGCTGGTTTTGCATTGAATGCAATACCAAATCCCGCCGCCGCAATCATGTCCAAGTCATTTGCCCCATCTCCTATGGCAACCGTGTGTTCCATGGATATCGATTCCAGAGCGGCGAACTCTCGGAGCGCTTGTGCCTTTGCAGCTCGATCGATCACTGCGCCTTGTATCTCTCCTGTAAGAAGCCCATCCTGTATCTCGAGTTTATTTGCGCGAAAATGAAGGATTCCGAGTCGTGAAATCAAGGGTTCAATGACGTCGATAAATCCTCCAGAGACAACACTTATTGAGTGTCCAAGACCATGCAGCGTTTCGATAAGGTTTTGAGCCCCTGGCGTAAGGATCAACTCATCCTGTACCTGTGCAATGGCGGATTGTGGAAGGCCCTTAAGCAGGCAAACTCTTCTGCGTAGTGATTGCTCAAAATCGATCTCACCACGCATGGCTGCATTGGTTATCTTCTGTACCTCTTCAAATACGCCTGCCTTCGCAGCCAATAGATCAATGACTTCCTGAGTTATGAGGGTTGAATCGACATCAAGTTGAACTAGCTTCCTCGCAAAACGCATAGCGCCACTTTTATGAACCGCAATATCGATTGAATGCAAAGGTGCCAGAGATGAAAGAGAAGAGGTGAGGCTCTTTTGACTAATTCCAGAGACGATGAATTCAATCACAGTAATGGGATTCGATGCCGGGCGTGTTATGCGTTCGATATTCGCGCCTAAACCTGAGATTACTGATGCTAAAGCGCTGACAGTCGAGGGTAGAAGTTTATCGCTCAAAATGATTACATGAAGTAGGTTACTTTTCGATCCTATACTCTCGATTGTTGAAGTTGTAAATAGAGTTGCAATATCCACATCTAAACTTTCTGCACACTGTGCAAGATCTTCTTCGATAGCCTTTTGATGTACGGGATTGAGTGTTACTAGCACTGTAAGAATCAAACGATTTGTAATCACGACTTGTTCAATATCTAGGACTATTATCGAGAATGGTGCCAAAGTGGCAAATAGGGATTCGGTTATTCCAGGTGCATCTATCCCGCTCAGAAGAATCAAGCCGGTAAACTTCTCGTTTTCGTTATTCTTTTGCATAAGAGGCGTGAGTTTATCGCGAATCACGTTGCGTCAATGCCCCTATTAGCCATTCTGAGGCCGTTAACGCGCTATCTTCATCCTCTATGGCTGGCACATCCGTACTTGAGATCACCGATGTAACGGTACGTCGTGGTGAACGATCAATTCTTGGACCTATCAACTTCTCCATCGTAGATGGCGAGCGTTGGGTCATTCTGGGTCCAAATGGTGCAGGAAAATCGACTTTGTTGCAGTTGTGTGCGACAAAGATTTTTCCGACTTCAGGCTCTGTAAAAATCTTGGACAAGGTGATGGGGCGTGTGGATGTATTTGAACTTCGCACACGGATAGGTTTTTGTGCAGCGATGTCGGCCGAGGAGATTCCTGGCGATGAAATCGTACGAGATGTCGTTCTTACCGCCGCATACGCCATTCTTGGACGCTGGAATGAAAGTTATGATCTTTGGGATGAGTCACGTGCTATCGCACTTTTAACGACATTTGGCGTTCGTGAACTGAGTGAGCGCCATTACGGGACTTTGAGTGAGGGTGAGCGAAAAAGAGTTCAAATTGCACGCTCCCTGATGGCAGATCCAGAGTTACTACTTCTGGATGAACCCACGGCTGGATTGGATGTCGGTGGACGAGAGGATTTATTACGAAGATTCGCAGACTTCTCTTCAGATCCTCTAGCTCCAGCAACTGTTCTGGTCACGCATCATATAGAGGAGATTCCGGTGGGTACCACTCATGCGCTTCTGCTCAAAGATGGACTTATTGCGGTATCGGGTCCTATCGGGCAGGTAATCACAAGTGAACATATTTCAGGTGTCTTCGACACACCTATCGTTGTGAGCTACGACGCTGGTCGCTTCACGGCGCGAAGCGCATCTGGCGAGTAAATGAGCTTATTTGACCAACTACATCCAGATTGGCAGAGAGAGCTCGGGCATCTTCGCTCAAATTTTGAGAGGTTAGATTCTTACATTGATAGCAGATCTATAACACCCTCTTATTCGCAGGTAGTGCGTGCTCTTAATACTTCGATAGAGGAGATACGTGTTGTCATATTCGGACAGGATCCGTATCCAACATCAGGTCACGCCAACGGCCTTGCCTTCTCGGTTGCTCACACAGTAAAGCCTCTTCCAGCTTCACTACGGAACATATTCGAGGAGTTATCGCGCGATTGTGATTTACCGGTAAGAACCGATGGGGATTTGGCGCATTGGGCCGATCAAGGAGTCCTCTTGCTCAATCGCATACTCACGACAGAGATCGGGGCATCTTTAGTCCATGAAAAGATTGGTTGGCAGATCATCACAGATGAGATAGCTCGTATTTTGGGGGAGAGATCAGTGATCGCGATTCTCTGGGGAAGAAAAGCGCAGCAACTTTCCTCCTATTTCGCGCCTGAGTTGATAATCTCTTCGGCGCACCCAAGCCCCCTTTCGGCCTATCGCGGTTTTTTTGGCTCCCGGCCCTTCTCTACGTGTAACGAACTTTTACACGCTCAGGGACGAGAGAGAATTTTCTGGTAGAAAAAAACCCCCGGTAGCCCGGGGGTTTTTTAATTAGCCTGTTATCCGACCCAGATATTGATCGGAGAGGATAGAAAGTAAATCATGAACAGACCAGAGACTAGAAGCATCAATGGATGGATCTCGCTTCGACGTCCTTGGAGCACTCGGATGACAACATAGGAGACAAATGCAGCGCCGATTCCGACCGAGATGTTGTAGGTAAATGGCATCAAGATGATGGCTAGAAATGATGGGATCGCAATCCCATAATCGTTCCAGTCGATATTTTTAATCTGGGTCATCATCAGGAAGCCGACAATAATTAACGCCGGAGTGGCTGCTTCATAGGGGATAACCGCTACTAGTGGGGAGAGGAATGTTGTGAGTAGGAAAAGAGCTCCTGTAACGATTGATGCAAGCCCAGTCCGCGCGCCTTCACCGACTCCTGCCGCAGATTCGATGTAACTTGTATTTGATGAGATGCTGCCAACTCCACCTCCAACAGCGGCCAGAGAATCGACAAGGAGAATCCGATCATTGTTTGGAATATTCCCATCTTTGTCTATGAGGCCACCCTCATGACCGATCGCAGTAACCGTACCAACGGTGTCAAAGAAATCGGAGAGTAAGAGGGTAAAGATGAGCAGGATTACTGCAACGATTGGAATGCGATCAAATGATCCCAGGAGATTGAACTGACCAAAGAGGGAGAAATCGGGGGTTCCAATGACATCGCTCGGGACGGTTGGGACGTTAAGGTTCCAACCTTTTGGATTCACTTTTCCAGTAGCACCATCAAATAAAGGCCCAATCTTAAATGCGGACTCGAGAACAATCGCAAAGACGGTAGCAACGGCTATACCAATAAGGAGTGCGCCTTTTACTTTCTTAACCATCAGAGCGATCATGAGTAGTAGTCCAAATGCAAAAACCACAATCGGCCAACCAACGAGTGTTCCATTATCGCCAAGGGTCACCGGAACGGGGCCCGCGCCTGTTCGCCTCACGAATCCGGCATCGACAAGACCGATGAGGGCTATGAACAGCCCTATTCCGACTGAGATAGCAATCTTTAACTGCGCTGGAACCGCCTTGAATACGGCAGTTCTAAAACCTGTTAAAACAAGGATCGTAATGATGATTCCCTCAATGACTACCAGACCCATCGCATCTGCCCACGACATCTGCGATGCGATCGCGACGGCTACGAAAGTATTGAGTCCGAGCCCAGTAGCCAGAGCCATTGGGTAATTTCCGACCACTCCCATGAGAATCGTCAAAACTCCAGCCATCAAAGCGGTCATAGCTGCAACGGCTGCTAAATTCGGTGCATCACCACCGCCGAGGTACTTGCCATCTCCATCTTTTGCCAGCCCTATGATCAATGGATTCAGGGCGACGATGTAAGCCATCGTGAAAAACGTTACAACACCTCCACGAATCTCACGACCTACGGTAGAGCCACGTTCTGTGATTTTAAAATACGAATCAAGCATGGATTATCCCTTTCTGTTTTGGTTTCGGGGGTGTTTACGACCCCGTGTGCGAAGAGCAGACCCGCACAACGGTCGGGGAATTCCCTCAGGCTATCGCTTACTTTTGAGTAAGGCGGGCAACGACACCAAGGGCGATTGCTACTGATTGACCGATAAAGAGAGCGAAAAGCAGGGTCCCCACGCCTACGTTGCCACCTAGAACCGCGCCTAAGATCACGACGCTCAGTTCAATTACCAATCGGACCCGTCCAACGCGCACCCCGGAGCGATGATGAATCGCGGTCATCAGACCATCGCGCGGACCTGGGCCAAGACCACAGGTTATGTAGAGCCCAGTTCCAACACCCACAAGAGCTATTCCAAAAAGGGCAAAACCAACTCCGAGAAAAGGTGAGTCCTGTAGCGGAATTATTTCAACGCCAACCTGAATTGCGATTGCGATGATGACTGCGTTAGAGATAGTCCCAAATCCAAGGCGCTCTCGTAGTGGTATCCAAGCCAATAGAACTAGGACACTGATCGCGAAAGTGGACCACCCCATCGAGATATTAAGATTTCGTGAAACGCCCTGAGCTAGAACTGACCACGGTGCATTGCCGACATTGCCTTGGATTACGAATGCATCACCGATCCCAAAGATAAAAAGACCAACAAACAAAATCATCGTTCGCTTAGGAGCTAAATCCCAACGACCAGATGCTGTCCAAGGGGTTATTGGAACTGTTTTGTGGGGGCGAAGAAACTTTGCAAAGGCATTGAAAGACATCCTTGAACTCTAGTGTATGTTGCTTAAATAGTTGCCAGTCGTTAATCTTGCCCAATGTTTCCTGGAATCGGAACTGCCATCAATCTTGTTGCAATCATTGCCGGTGCAACGATTGGTGTAGGACTTGGAAACCGTCTTGGCATAAAACTTCGTTCACTCATTACCGATGTATTGGGCCTTATAACGATTTTAGGAGCGGTCTCAGCGCTTATTCCTCTCTGGTCGGCGCAGTTCATCTCCTCCTTGCCCCGTGGTTGGTCCCTTCTAGTCATCCTTTTCTCTCTCCTTCTTGGAGGTCTGCTCGGCTCGGCTTTGCGATTAGAGGATCGCCTGGATTCTTTGGGAGAGAGCCTGCGCAAGCGATTCGGAGCTTCGCGTGATTCGGGCTTCGCCGAAGGTTTCATCTCAGCTTCATTGCTCTTTGCTATCGGTCCTCTTGCGATCCTTGGATCGATCAGTGATGGTATGTCTGGCGGCATCGATCAATTGCTATTAAAAAGTACACTCGACTTCTTTGCTGCTATGGCCTTTGCAGCCTCCCTCGGTTGGGGAGTTGCCCTATCAATAATCCCTGTCGGCATTTATCAGGGCTTCTGGACGATTATCGGATTAATCCTGGGTCAGGTACTTGCGCCCTATCAAATTGATGCGATGACGATTGTTGGAGGAGTTATGTTGATTGGTATCGGACTTCGACTTCTTCACATTAAGAGCATCGCCATAGGAAATCTCTTGCCTGCATTGGCTTTGGCTCCGATTATTGCCCTGATCGTGAATGGGTTTATATAGTTCATCACTCTTTGAAGGGCAATGGCTGCGACGAGGTATGACCAGCTCGTGAAGCACGCGCGGTAACGTGTCGCATATGATGGCGACGACAAAGCACTTCATAGGCAATCTGTGCTCCAGTTGTAACATCGCCAACGACAACTTGCTCTCCTTCGACGACCATCACGCCATCTTTTGTTCGAGCGTTATGAGTAGCCCGTGAACCACACCAGCAGAGGGCCTCTACTTGAAGGGCGTGTACGCGATCGGCAAGTTCGATCAAGCGGCTCGAACCAGGAAAGAGACGAGTTTGAAAATCAGTAAGAATGCCAAAGGCAAAAACATCAATTCCAAGTCCATCAACGATTTTTGCCAGCTGTTCAATCTGTACTCTTTCATAGAATTGTGCCTCGTCACAGATGATGTAATCGATGCGATCACCTGCTGATAACTGATCAATGACGTGCCGGTGAAGATCGAGTCCGGGACTTACCTCGATGGCGGGGGAGGATAGGCCTAAACGCGATGAGATTACGCCGCTACCTGCACGATCCTTATTGGTGAATATGACACCTGAGCGCCCACGACTCTGGTGATTATGGGCTGTTTGAAGAGCCAGTGTTGATTTCCCGCTGTCCATAGTTCCACAGTAGTAAATGAGTTCAGCCATGCCGGCAATCCTGCCACATCATCAGCGAAACAGACCGATTGCTTTGAGTGAGCGCTCAAGTTGTGGAGCCAATTGCAGTGCCATTGCCACTGAGATATGTGATGAATCTCTGTAAGCAACCGTTGAGTTTACGATCGCAGGACAGTTTGCTTCACACAGCCACGATGATGGATTGATAACTTGAAAGCCTGAGATGACTTTCGCAGGAGTAGGCCTTGAGTTGTTACATTCGATCTCAAGTTGGGTTGCCAGGCACGAGGGGATATCCAAGGACGGCCTTGGAGTATCACTCATGTAGATGATGTATTCACTGCTGCCTTGCAGATTCTTTAAAAGCTGACGCTGACCATCTCTCCACCATTGCACACGATCGGGATAGTTCGCCCGTGGTGTGAAATATGCAAAACTACTGGTTATCACACCGAGAGGTTTGATCTCTTTGATTCGAGCAATCGAATTCTCACGCCATTTCTTACAGTGCCTTTCTTTGAAAGCTCCTTGATCGGGCCGAGGGGCATGCACTGCCGGGCAGGCGGATTTGGTCAGGGAGATTAATTTAAAACCTCGATCGCGAGCCAATTGTTCTAGAGCGGGAAACCATTGAGCGGCATGAGAGTCACCATATAAAACGATGGTTGTCTTTGATTGTGTATCTCCATATGTACAAACACCTGACTCCACCTCTCCATAGTTGACCTGACAGTCATCGCCATAAACTGTGGGTTTGGCAACAACTTGATTCAAATCAAAACTATATGGATTCGGACCTCTTGTAGTGATTATCGTCGAAGATGTGAAAACGATTACAAGTCCTAGCGCTAGCGATGCACCCGTTGCTCCAGCGGCGTATGTATAGAGCTTCTTGGGGTTTATATGTATTTCTCGAAGCGGGTCTTCAACATATCGATTCGTCAGATGAGCCAGAACAACGGTGAGAGCGATTGCACCACAACGCTCGATTATCGATAACGGTCTACCTAGTGCAGAACTGGGCAAGACGAGTGCTGGCCAGTGCCACAGATAAAGAGGATACGATATCTTTCCTAACCATTGAGAGATCTTATTGTTAGATAGATCATTGAAGATCGGTGGCCAACGTCCTATAGAGGCGATAAGAATCGCTGTTGCAACTACGGGCAAGACTGCATTGAGGCCAGGAAATGCTGTGCCATCGTTGAAATTAAAGGCTGCAAATAAAAGAAAGACAAAGCCTATCCAGGGTAAAGCTCTATTGCGCAACAGATTGTTTGGAATGAAGAGAAGAAGCGCCCCAATTCCGAGCTCCCAAGCCCGTGTTGGTAGAGAGTAGAAGGCCCAGATTGGGGCGCTTTGTACTTGATAGATGGATAAGGAAAGAGAAAAAAGAGTGATGACAAGAATTCCTAATCGAATTCTTGCTCTTCCACCTTTTGCCAGAAAGATAATAAAAATCGGCCAAAAAAGGTAGAACTGTTCTTCCACCGCCAAAGACCAATAGTGAATGAATGGTGAGGGTGTGGCATTGAGATTCTGATAATCATTCTCCCACCAAGCAAAAAGATAGTTGGAGAGATAGGTTGCCGCTGCTAGGACATCTCGCCCCAAAGCCCCGCGAGTGATATCGGGCAGTATCAGCCAGCCCACGATTGCGGTAGTGATAAGAACAAATAGCGAGGCGGGAAGAAGTCGCTTGATACGACGCCGGTAGAACGAAGCTAAATCTAACCGTCCCTTATTCTCAATCTCACGCAGAATCAAACCAGTGATGAGATAACCCGAAATCACGTAGAAAATATCAACGCCGATAAATCCGCCAGGAACAAATTGGGCGTGGAATAAGGTGACGATTATCGCTGCAAGTGCCCTCAGGCCCTGTATTTGAAGAACACGCACCTCTATGTTGTTACCAGTGATGTGATCTGTGTTCCGGGGAAGCGTTGAATTATCATTGCACGCCCCGATAATTCAGCGATTTCCAAAAGTGTCAAAACTTGGACCACGCTCGCGCCAGAACGTTGGATTAGCTCAATCGCAGCGCAGATCGTTCCACCCGTTGCCAAAACATCATCAACAAGTAAAACCTCTGATCCCGCGGCGATAGCATCGGTATGGATTTCCAAAGTATCGCTGCCATACTCCAAACCATAACTTTGTGAAATCACCGAGAACGGTAGTTTGCCTGCTTTACGGATAGGAACGAAACCGGAGTTTGTCGCATGAGCCAGGGCCGATGCAAAGATAAATCCGCGCGCCTCGATACCAGCGACGATTACACCCTTGTCTGCAAAGTCTGCAAAGCGGTTCGTAACTGCGCAAAATGCCTGCGCATTTGCAAGTAGGGGAGTGATATCTTGAAAACGTATCCCTGGCTTTGGATGATCGGGGATCTCGCGGATGAGTGCCAGCGCATCATCAATCTTCATGTGTCCGAGAGGGGACTTGAAGCCCTAATCCCTTGCGGGAACTAACACCTCATGCT